>DVHU01000056.1 GCA_018711815.1 Candidatus Egerieimonas intestinavium | reverse complement strand
ACCCTTGAGACCATAGGCTCAAGGTGAGCGCAGGCTGAGTACAAATGCATAAATATACGAGAATATCAAATAATGCAACAACCCCTAGTTATTTCCTTTGCGGATATACAAAAAATACACAAAAACAGCAGCGGCAGGCCTGGGTAAAATGCCAAAAATAAGAAAAAAACTTACGAAAGAAAATTGGAGGGGTTAAAATATAAGTGTACCTTTAGGAGCTAAGTAAAGGAAGGGATAGCATGTATCAGATTGATGATGTTCCCGCGGATAATGAAGAATTAACTAAGCGCATGCACAATGTACTGTCGCAGCCGGAGATAGACGCCATTATTTTAAACGCGAAAAATGATCATATGAAATGGCTGAAAGATCACAAGCAGCGGGGGGGAGCAGTTTTCCTTTACCCTTAAAACCAAGGCAAAGAATGTCAGCAGCTATATCAGAGATATACTGGGAGAGGATTAGAAAAGTCAGGAAACTTTCCTGATGGGGGATACAAAAGGATTATTTTTTTGAAAATTGTGGTATGATTAAATAATAGTACCCTGATGTTTACAGGGGAAGGAAGGTTAAAGGAAAAGGGAGGAGCGGCCAAGAAATGTGCGGAAGATTTTATGCGGATGCGGGACTGGAGCGGGAAATCCGGGAGCTGGTGAGAAGCCTGGAGGGGGAGAGAAATGCCTCTGCCCAGGAAAGCACAAGATCCGGCTCCTTGGGAAAAGGCGCCGAGAGCGAAGGAGAGAAGTGGGACGTCCTTCCCTCCCAGGAGGCTCCCGTTCTCTGTCGGAAATCTCATAGATTTTTGACGGAGCCCATGGCCTGGGGTTTTCCCGCACTAGGAGGCGGAGGACTTCTCATTAATGCCCGGGCGGAGAGCGTCCTGGAGAAGAAAACTTTTCGGGAGAGTGTGCTGTACCGCAGGTGTGTGATTCCGGCCAGAGGCTTCTACGAGTGGAATTCCCAAAAGGAGAAGAGCTGGTTTTTCCGGGAGGATGGACAGGCCCTCTGCTTGGCGGGCTTCTACGACCTGCAGGGGGACCGGGAGCGCTTTGTGATTCTGACCACGGCGGCCAACGCTTCCGTGGCGCCGGTTCACAGCCGGATGCCCCTGATCCTGGAGAAAAGCCAGGTGTCGGACTGGATTTTAGATGACAAAGCGGCGGAAGCCTTTCTGCAGCTTGGCCCGGGGCAGCTGCGGCGGCAGTCGGAATATCAGCAGCTGAGTTTGTGGTGAGGGTGAGTTTGCGGTAATGGTAATGGCAAGCGGTGATAAATAAGGCAAAGTTAAAGAGAGCTCCAAAAGTGAAAACTTCTGGGGCTCTCTTTGACGATATGCCATCCGCCTGCAGTTTGGCAGATAAAGCTCAAATTCTTTACCCTTCCTCCGGAACCAGATTGTAGGGCTCTGTGTAATACATGATCACCGGGGTTCCGGTATCCAGCATGCTGTACAGCTGGGCTGCCTCCGCGTCTTTCATGTTGATGCAGCCGTGGGAACCGTTATTAATATAGGCGGTCTTGCTCCAGTTGCTGCGAACACCGTTGCCCTCGGAATCGTGAAGTCCGACGCCCAGCTCCGGAATAATCAGCATCCAGTAATCGCAGGGGGTCTGGTAGATGATCTGACCCTTGGAGTTGGTTCCCTTCATAATGTGATTCCGCTCTTTGTTGGCAATCCGGTAGGCTCCCGGGGGAGTGTATCTCCAGGTGGTCATCTTGCCGGATACCATATTGTCTGTCTCAAAGGCCAGCTGCCCGTCCTTGTAGAACCACAGATGCTGGGCGGTGAGATTAATCTCCAGGTAGGTGGTGCCGAGACCGTGATTCTCTGTCCCCTTCTCCCGGTGCAGATATTCAGGCTCCTTGGCGGTTACCTGATGCTCGTTGATCAGCTGTTTTAATACCTCAGCCTCCGCAGCCTCGTCTGTCTCGTAGCCGTAGGTATTATATTCGCCCACGGGGATGGTGATAGTTCCGCTGTTGGTGGAGTCAAAAAGGCGCTCCTTTCTTACGTTGTCCACCTTCTGGCCCATCTCCCGGAGAAAAGCCTTGATCTGGTCGTTAAAATAGTCGTCATTTTTGGAGTAGGTACCGTCCTCGTTCTGAATCAGCCAGCTCTTCAGCAGCTCCGGAGTCACCTCCATGGTGGAGCCGTCCGGCAGGTTGTAAGTGATGTGGGCGTTGGCCCACTCGTTCAGCTGCTGGGCCTGGGTGTTCAGCAGAGACCCCTCATCGGAGCGGGTCTGAGGTCCCTGGTAGAGTCCCAGGGCGTCTATGTCAATCTCTGGCTCCCGATTGGCCACCGCCTCGGCCACGGCGTCCACCACCTGATTGGGGATCAGGGTGGTACCCTCGCTGTGGGGAGTTACCGTGTACTGGTTATTCTCGTAAACCAGCTCCGCATCCACAGGGGCTTCCATATTTGCCGACTGCAGCTGGGGCAGGGATTCCACCAGAGAGGTCAGATGTTCCTTGTTGTAAACCGGGGAGCCGCTGATGGTGTACTCGTGAGACTTGCCCTGCTCCGCAATCCACAGAAGAGGATTCTGCTCCTCCAGGAAATCGTACACGGATCCGTCCAGGATGTAGCTGTACTGGAAATCGGCGCCGGAGAGTGTCTCAGTCTGGCCGTTGCGGAATTTTACGGTCAGCGTGTACTCGCCGTTGGCTCCGATCAGGTTTTCCTCCACTTCCTCCGGGGTCATGCCGGAATAGTCAATATTATTGATAATGGTGTGGGGATAGAAGGTCTTGCTGTACTTCATGGCCATGTATCCGTAGAACGCGGTGAAAGCCAGCAAAATCACAAGAACGCCCAGCACCACACTGAGAATGACAACTTTTTTCTTGCTCTTTTTCGCTTTTGTTTCCATTTGCCTGTATCCTTCTTTATTTATATCCTGTCGATTTCTGTCAACAGTCTTATTATAGGGGCTATCCGGGAAATTGTAAATATGGGAAGGCTTTACAAATTTATTAAATAAGCAAATATTCGGTAAACAGCAAGAGGAAAACCAAAAGATTTGCTCCGGATTCTGCCATGATATGAAGTGAGGGCATCGCTCCATATCTCATCGGATAATTTCGCGATACCCTCGGGTTCGATAACTTTCTTAAGAATCTTCCGCCGCCGGCGCCTGAGTGGGAGCCGGTGTAGCGGGCGGCTGAGTAGGAGCCGGTGTGGCCGGCGGCTGAGTAGGAGCCGGTGTAGCGGGCGGCTGGGTAGGAGCCGGTGTGGCGGGCGGCTGAGTGGGAGCCGGTGTAGCGGGCAGCTGGGTGGGAGCCGGTGTG
>DVHU01000007.1 GCA_018711815.1 Candidatus Egerieimonas intestinavium | reverse complement strand
TGAAACGCTATAAGGTAACGCCGACCAGCCCTGTCTTGCTGCTGGCCGTACAGGTTTCCATTTATACCATTTACTCGCTGCTTTCTTTGATACTGGTCTATCTGGTAGGAAGTCTGTTCTTCGGAGTGCGGCTGCCCGGTTCTGTGGGAATCTTTCTGGTCTCTTATCTTCTGGTGATGCTTTCCACATTCAGCATTGGAATGATGGTGGGCGGAGTAGCACCGAATATGAAAGCTGCAAGTATTGTCGCCAGCGTTTTGTATTTCCCCATGTTGATCTTCTCCGGGGCCACCCTTCCATACGAGGTGATGCCGACTGCATTGCAGAGGATTGCGGATATTCTTCCGCTGACGCAGGGGATCAAATTGCTGAAAGCAGCTTCACTGGGCTTATCAATAGACGTTGCCTGGCTCCCTCTGGTTGTCATGGTGGCTCTGATGATTATCTGCGGGGGAATTGCGGTGAAATTCTTCAAGTGGGAATAAAGCAGTAATATGACAAAAGAATTTGGATTTTACCCTGGATTCCATAAGAGAGACGTATACCTTTGACGGCTCCTGCCAGGGCTCGGTGTCTCAGGCGGTGGCGGCTTTTCTGGAATCTGAGGAGTTTGAGGATGCCATTCGGAATATCATTTCCATCGGCGGCGACTGCGATACCACGGGAGCCATCACCGGCTCCATAGCCTGGATCTACTACGCCGTGCAGTCAGGAGCGTATGAGGGCTGGGTGACCGATTTGCTCCGCCCATGCTGAAGATTAAGACCCAGGCCATGGCCTATCTGCCCCGGGAATTTGTGAAAATCACGGACAGCTTTCCTGAGGTATACTGGCAGCGGGCCGGAACCTGTTACCGCGCCGGCGGTTTTTGCACCCCTATATTAACGCAGGAGGAATCCAAGAAATATTGGACAGATTGGAACTATGGCGATTACCAAGTATGAAATCTATGATTATTGGAAGGATAAGGCGATCACCCATACATTCGCCCTGCGAAGATGGGCGGAGTGCCGGGAGGAGGACGAGGCCGTCCCCGTCGTAGAATTTAGCGACAGCATTTGCTGCTGGGCCTGCGGGATGCCATCCCTGAGTCTGGAAAAGGGAGAGCTTGCGGGAGGGGATGATCGGAAAAAAGACTGGAATAATGACAAATCCCTGCAGAAGGCACATATCCGTGCCAAATCCTTGGGCGGTTTGGATACGGCAGATAACTTATTTTTGCTGTGCCCCCTCTGCCATGCAGAATCTCCGGACACCAGAGAAAAAGAAAATTTTTTCGCCTGGGTTTATTATAAGAGAACGCAGGAAAATTATATGATCACCATGCAGAGAGAGCTGGAGAGGGCATGCCGGATGAAAAATATGGACATGTCAGCCGTGCTGGAATATCTCGCGGAAACGGATAGTGATAAGCTGATGGACTTAAGGGGGCGGGTGATCAAGAACTGCACCGTACACGGGGCGGCGGTGGCCTGGTCCTCCAAGGCGATGGCGCTGCTCAGTGAGATAAGGAAAGATCTGCTGAGCGAGATAAGGAAAGATCTGTGCAAGATAAGGAAAGATCAAGCTTGACAATGATTTGAAAACTATCCAAAATATAAGTATAAATCATTATCAATCAGAGCCGGGCCCGGAAGCTTAAGGCTGTTTGCGGGGGAAATGCCAGGCTTTCGCTGCCGGTCCGGTGGAGGGAGGAGAAGGAAATGAAACGAGGAAAGATACTTTTGGGGAGGCGTCTGCTGGCTGTTATGCTGGCGGCGGCTATGGGAGTGTCCCTGACGGCCTGCAAGGGGAAGGAGGACACAGAAGGAAAGGATGCAAGTCCAAAGGCAGAGGCCCAGACGCCGGCTGAGGATGACGCTTCCCCGGAGACCGAAGAGGAGAGCGCCGCCAAGGAGGAGACTCGATGGCTTTTGAAACGCTCAGAGTACTACGATAAAACCGGGACGATGACCCAGTATAATGAGTATGAGTACAATGAATATGGACAGCTTACCCTGGAGGCCAAGGGGGAAAATGGGGAGGAAACCTGGCGGAGAACCTACACCTACGATGAAAATCAGGTTTGCAATGGAGGCACCATGAGCCGCAAGGAGGTGGCGTCTTTCTATGTGAGGACAACAGAAGGCGTCTACACCTATGACGATTACGGCAATTCCAGCTCAAGGCATGATGTGGAGACCACAGAATATGAGGAGGGTTACCGCTATACCGGGGGAACCGTGGAATATGACACTTATTATTTCCGGGATGCCTCCGGGATGTCCACCGGCTGGGTGCAGGTGGGGAAGAACAGCATGTCTGGGGATGTATATGATTACTATGTGACGGACGAGGAAAACGAGGAGACAGCGGATAAGGAGGAGACCTACAATGAGGATGGACTCCTGGTGAAGCTTGTATCCGGCGACAGCGTGGAGGAATACGAGTATGATGATCACGGCAACATGACGAAAAAGACCATAACCCGCCATGCAAACTCCCCGGAAGAGAAGTACAGCGTATATTATACCTATTCTTATGAGGAGCAGCTGTGCAAAAATGTTCCGCCGGCAGAGGAGCCGGAGACCGAAGAAAAAGAGGTGATTGCCAAGGCGGTGACCAAAGACAGCCAGGGCAATACCCTGTATTACTATACCTACGCCTATAACCAGCGGGGGGAGGTGACTCTCGCCAGAGGATTCAGCCAGGGCGGAAACTTTGCCACAGAATATACCATGTACGACGACCAGAACAGGGTAACACAGGTGCGCAGCGACAGCATGGTGGCGGATAAGATCTACGACGAGAGCGGCTTATGCATTCGGGAGGAATTCCGGGAGTATATCGACGATGAGGAACCCATGATCTATGCGGACTGTGAGTACGACGAAAACGGAAATTTGCTGCGCTCGGTGAAGCATGCGGTCAAGAGCAGCTACTCCGATGCGGAGGGCTCTTACCAGACTTATGAATATGAGAATGATTTGGTGAAAAAATGCAGCTATTATAGCAGCGGCGGAACCCTGGAGAGCTATGATGAGTATGCGTACGATGAGGAGGGAAAAATCGTCACCATAACGATTTACAATGGAGACGGCACCGTGGAGAGTATCACCACACCCGTTTATTATTCCATTTCTGTGTTCCCGGAGAATTGATCTGCGGGCAGACGAGAGGGAGGGCGGGGGCGGGGGCAGGCTTGCCTGCCTCCAGCCTCCGCCCTCCTTCCCGCATTGACACTGGAGAGATTTCTGTGCTATTGTGAATATATTACTTTAACCGTTTTCCTGCCGAAGGAACCTCCGGCAAGGACCGCGAAGCGCAAGCAAAAAAGGAGGATTGACATGGCATTTTTTTATGAAGAACCGTCCAGAACATTCAGTGAGTACCTTTTGATTCCCGGCTACTCCTCGGCAGAGTGTATTCCCTCCAAGGTGAGCCTGAAGACGCCCCTGGTAAAGTATCGGAAGGGAGAGAAACCGGCCCTTTCCATGAATATTCCCATGGTGTCCGCCATCATGCAGTCTGTCTCCGGGGACCGGCTGGCCATTGCCCTGGCCCAGGAGGGAGGCCTGTCCTTTATCTACGGCTCCCAGTCGGTGGAAGACCAGGCGGAGATGGTGCGGAAGGTGAAATGCTACCGGGCAGGCTTTGTGGTCAGCGACTCCAATGTGTCTCCGGAGATGACCCTGGCGGATGTGCTGCGGCTGACGGAGCAGACCGGCCACTCCACCATCGCGGTCACCGAGGACGGCAGCGCCCACGGAAAGCTTCTGGGTATTGTCACCAACAAGGACTATCGGATCAGCCGGATGAGCCCGGAATTAAAGGTTCGGGAATTCATGACCAGGCTGGAGGATCTGGTGTACGCCCATGAGGACACCACCTTGAAGGTGGCCAACGATATCATCTGGGAGCACAAGATCAACTGCCTGCCCCTGGTAAACAAAAATCAGGAGCTGGCCTATCTGGTTTTCCGGAAGGATTACGACACCCACAAGAAGAATGAAAATGAGCTCATCGACAGCTCCAAGAGATACATGGTGGGCGCCGGCATCAACACCAGGGATTACCGGGAGCGGGTTCCGGCCCTGCTGGAGGCGGGAGCGGACGTGCTGTGCATCGACAGCTCCGAGGGCTTCTCCGAGTGGCAGAAGCTCACCATTGACTACATCCGGGAGCAGTATGGGGACCGGGTGAAGGTGGGAGCCGGAAACGTGGTGGATGCGGAAGGGTTCCGCTTCCTGGCGGAGGCCGGAGCCGATTTCGTGAAGGTAGGTATCGGCGGCGGCGCCATCTGCATCACCCGGGAGCAGAAAGGAATCGGCCGGGGACAGGCCACCGCCGTCATCGAGGTGGCCAAGGCCCGGGATGAGTACTACCGGGAGACGGGAATCTATATACCGGTTTGCTCCGACGGAGGAATTGTCCACGATTACCACATCACCCTGGCCCTGGCCATGGGGGCGGACTTTGTGATGCTGGGCCGCTATTTTGCCAGATTTGACGAGAGCCCCACAAAGCGGGTAAATGTCAACGGAAGCTATATGAAGGAGTACTGGGGCGAGGGCAGCGCCCGGGCCAGAAACTGGCAGAGATACGATATGGGCGGGGACAAGAAGCTCTCCTTCGAGGAGGGGGTGGATTCCCTGGTGCCCTACGCCGGAAGCCTCAAGGACAATGTGAACCTGACCTTAAGCAAGGTGCGCTCCACCATGTGCAACTGCGGAGCCCTGACTATCCCGGAGCTGCAGCAGAAGGCCAAGCTGACCCTGGTGTCCGCCACCAGCATCGTGGAGGGCGGAGCTCACGACGTGGTGCTGAAGAATCATTAAAAGGAATAGTAAGGGAGAAGCATTATGGATAACGTGGAGAGAAGAGATAAGGGACTTCCCTACATTTCCGATCGGCAGGTGATGGAGGAACAGGCCGAGACCAGGAAGAAGCTGTATCGTTTTAACAACACGGAGCCCTGGAAGTTTGATGAGCTGGCCAGCCAGGTCAGGGAAATTCTGGGCAGCGCCGGGAAAAATGTGAGTATTTTACCGCCCTTTTACTGCGACTACGGGCACCACATCCAGGTGGGGGACAACTTCTTTGCCAACTATGGGTGTACCATACTGGATGTGAGCCCGGTGAAGATCGGAAATAACGTGATGTTCGCGCCTAGAGTGTCTATCTACGCCGCCGGCCATCCCCTGCACCCGGCCGCCCGGAATACCGGCTACGAGTACGGGGCCCCGGTGACCATCGGGGACAATGTGTGGCTGGGAGGAAACGTAATTGTTGCCCCGGGCGTCACCATCGGGGAAAATACCGTTGTGGGGGCCGGCAGCGTGGTCACCAAGGATATTCCTGCCAACGTCATCGCCGCGGGAAATCCCTGCCGGGTAATCCGTGAGATCACCGAGGAGGACAGGCGGTATTACTTTAAGGACCGCCCCTTTGACGAAGAGTCCTGGGAGATCGTGAAGGAGGCGCCGTAAGGATTTTTGCTCATAGAAAGCAGAGAGCGGGCATAGGCTGAAAAAAAGAGCAGAGGACAGACCTGCCATGGCCCAGTGGATTCACGCACTGCAGAGATTTGTCTGGGGCCCGGGGATGCTGGTGTTCTTCTTGGCTGCCGGAATCCATTTTACGGTTCAATCCCGAGGCTTTCAGATTTTTAAGCTGCCGGTCTGGCTGAAGCACACCCTGGGCGCCCTGCAGAGGGACCGGGGAGTGAGAAAGACGAAAGAGGAACATTCCATTTCCCAGTTTCAGTCCTTTTGCACGGCTCTGGCGGCCACCCTGGGAACGGGAAACATCACCGGGGTGGCCACGGCCCTGGTTTTCGGCGGGCCGGGGGCCATCTTCTGGATGTGGATTTCCGCCCTCTTCGGCATGATGACCAACTATGCGGAGAATTTTCTGGGAATCAAGTACCGCTACCGGGATCGTCAGGGGCGCTGGGTGGGCGGAGCCATGGTTTATATGGAGCGGGGGCTGCAGTGCCGGCCCCTGGCGGTGGCCTTCGCTCTGTGCTGCCTGGGGGCGTCCCTGGGCATGGGAAATATGGTGCAGGGGAACTCCATGGCCAAGGGCCTGGAGGAGGCCTTTCGCCTTCCGCCGGTGGTATCCGGCAGCGTCTGTATGGCTCTGGTGGCGGCGGTGCTGGCCGGGGGAGTCAAGAGGATAGCCGCCCTGACGGAAAAGCTGGTGCCGGTGATGGCCGCAGCCTATCTGGGGGGAGCGCTGGTGGTTTTGGCGGTGAACTGGAGGCTGATCGACGACGCCTTTATCCTGATTTTCCGGGAGGCCTTCCGCCTTCGCTCGGCGGCCGGAGGCGTAGCCGGGTATGGGATGGGGCAGGCCATCCGCATGGGGATTGCCCGGGGCATCTTCTCCAATGAGGCGGGCTTAGGTTCCTCAGTGATGGCTCACGCCCAGTCGGATGTACAGCAGCCGGAAGTGCAGGGAATGTGGGGCATACTGGAGATATTTATCGACACCATTCTGGTGTGTACCGTGACGGCCCTGGTGATTTTGGTCAGCGGCGTCTATGAGCCCGCAGAGCTATTGGCCCAGATTCAGGCGGGGATAGAGACTGTGGATGGGACTACCCTCACGGGCATGGCCTTCGGGACGGTGATTCCCTGGGGCAAGCAGTTCCTGGCCGGGGCCACCGTCCTCTTTGCCTTTGCCACCATTGTGGGCTGGTCCTATTTCGGGGAGCAGACGGCCGCCTATCTCTGGAAGGAGAGGGGAGCCAGAGTCTACCGGATAGTGTACATTCTCATCACCCTGCCCGGCTGTGTGATCGCGCCCCAGATGATCTGGGAGCTTTCGGATGCCCTCAATGGAATGATGGCCATCCCCAACCTGCTGGCCCTGTTTTTCCTGGGGCGGGAGGTACGCTACCTGAAAGAATAGAGCGCCGTGGCGGAGGCGTTTTCGCGGCTGAAAGAGTATGTATTTTGACAGCGTCATTTTTTTAAAAGAATAGAAGAGTGAAAAACGGCAAAAATGCAGGCAGAGACCTTAAAGGGGCTTTGGCCTGCATTTTGTAGTTTGCTGTCTGTGGGAAAATATGATAAAATGGGAGCAGCCAAGGGGCGGCGTAGGGAAAGCCCCGGGCGCCGGGGGCCGAAAGGGCCCCGCATTTTCTGAGGGCGTCCCAGAGAGGAGAAAAGATGCAAGAGACCTATCTGATGATGGAGCATTTCCTGACCAATATCACCAATTTAGCGATTGTCCTGTTTGAGTTTATCGGCGTGGGGATTATCATCTACAGCGGTATCCGGGGATTCTGGAAATGTCTCCGCAAGGCGGAGGATACAAAGATTTATCTGGCCAAGGGATTGGCCATGGGCCTGGAATTTAAGATGGGCAGCGAGATTCTGCGAACCGTAGTCGTGCGGGAGTGGAAGGAAATCGCCCTGGTGGCGGGGATCATCGCCCTGAGAGCCGCCCTTACCTTCCTGATCCACTGGGAGATTAAGCAGGAGGAGAATCAGGAAAAGGGAATAACGAAAGAGGAGTGACAGCAATGGCGAAGAAAAGACTGATGAAAAAAATGGAAAAGCACCTGGAGGAGCAGAAGCTGCTGGCGGAGGGAGCCGGGGCCAGTGATATCGTGGCGGAGCCCAAGCTGGAGGTGGCTTTGTATCTCCAGTATCAGGATCGGGAGACCAGACTGGAGGAGCTCCAGGACCGGATCCTTCACTGGTGGGAGGAAAAAAGCAGTGAGTTTGATCAGCTGGAGAAGATCCGCATATATATGAAACCGGAGGACAACCGCGCGTATTTTGTCATCAATGACAAGTACCAGGGAGATGTGGAATTATAAGGAGAGAGGCCATGAGCAATGCAGTGGTGACCCTGAAGAAGGGGGAGGGGCGCGCCCTGAAGGCCGGCGGCGCCTGGATCTTTGACAATGAGATCGCCAGCCTGATGGGATCCTGTGAAAATGGGGATCTGGTTTTCGTCCACGATTTCGACGGCTATCCCCTGGGAAAGGGCTTTTTGAACAGAAATTCAAAGATTCGGGTGCGCATGGTCACCAGGAGCGCAGACCGGGAGATTGACGAGGACTTCTGGCGAATGCGGGTGGAGCGGGCCTGGGAATACCGGAAGAAGACCGTGGACACGGAAAGCTGCCGGATTATTTTCGGGGAGGCAGATTTCCTCCCGGGCTTTGTGGCGGACAAGTTTTCCGATGTGCTGGTGATCCAGTCCCTGTCCCTGGGCATCGACCGCTACAAAGAGCTGCTGGTGAGGCTCATCAGGGAGACCCTGGAGAAGGACGGGATTCATATCCGGGGCGTCTATGAGCGCAGCGACGCCAAGGAGCGGGAGAAGGAAGGCCTGGAGAAAAGGAAGGGCTTTCTGGGAGAGCCCTTTGATCCCCTGGTGGAGATCGTGGAAAACGGCGTCAAGTACCAGGTGGATGTTCAGGAGGGCCAGAAAACCGGATTTTTTCTGGATCAGAAATACAACCGGCTGGCTATCCAGCGGCTGTGCCGGGACGCTAAGGTGCTGGACTGCTTCACCCACACGGGCTCTTTTGCCCTGAATGCGGGGATCGCCGGGGCCAGGAGTGTGCTGGGGGTGGACGCCTCCCAGCTGGGGGTAGACCAGGCAAAGGCCAACGCCCGGCTGAACGGCCTCCAGGACCGGGTGGAGTTTATCTGCCGGGACGTCTTTGAGCTGCTGCCGGAGCTGGAGAAGAAGGGGGAGCTCTTCGACGTGATTATTCTGGATCCCCCCGCTTTCACCAAGTCCAGAAGCTCTGTGAAAAATGCGGTGAAGGGCTACCGGGAGATTAATCTCCGGGCCATGAAGCTCTTAAAGGACGGGGGCTATCTGGCCACCTGCTCCTGCTCTCACTTTATGACCTATGAGCTATTTACCCAGACCATCGGCCAGGCGGCCAGAAATGTGCACCGCCGGCTGCGCCAGGTGGAATACCGGACCCAATCCCCGGACCATCCCATTTTGTGGGCGGCGGAGGAGTCCTATTATTTAAAGTTCTACATTTTCCAGGTCTGCAAGGAGATGTGACGGCCTATGAATATCAATGAGATTGCAAAGCTGGCCCAGGTGTCCCGGGCCACGGTGTCCCGCTATCTGAACAACGGCTACGTGAGCCAGGAGAAGCGGGAGGCTATCCGAAGGGTCATTGAGGAGACCGGCTACCGTCCCTCCAGCACGGCCCAGACTCTGCGCACCAGAAAGACCAGGCTGGTGGGGGTGGTGCTCCCCAAGATCAATTCCGATTCCGTAAGCCGGATGGTGGCGGGGATCAGTCAGGTACTCTCGGAGAAAGGGTACCAGATCGTTCTGGCCAACACAGCTAACAACCTGGAGGAGGAGCTGAAATACCTGTCCTTCTTCCGGGAGCGCCATGTGGACGGGGTGATCCTGGTGGCCACCATGTTTACCAGGCGCCACAAGGAGCTGCTAAAGGAGTACCAGGTGCCCCTGGTGATCCTGGGGCAGCAGCTTTCCGGCTACCCCTGCGTGTACCACGACGATTACAATGCCTCCCGGGAGCTGACGGCCATCCTGGCCCGGCAGGGGAGGGAGTTTGGCTATCTGGGAGTGACGGACCGGGATGTGGCCGCAGGCCTGAACCGCCGCCGGGGCTTTGAGGCGGGCCTGAAGGAGAGCCATAAGCGCTGGGATCCGGCCTGCAGCCGGGAGGTTACCTTCTCCGTGGAGGAGGGCCGCCAGGGAATGCGGGAGCTGCTGGAGAAGAATCCCCAGCTGGATTCCGTCTTTTGCGCCACGGACAACATTGCCATAGGCGCCCTCATTTACCTGAAGGAGGCGGGCAAGCGGGTGCCGGAGGACATTCAGCTGGTGGGAACCGGCGACGGCCTCACCGGGCGGGTGATCTCCCCGCCCATCACCACGGTGCATTTCTACTATAAGACCAGCGGCATTGAGGCGGCGCAGATGCTCTGCGAGATGCTGGAGACGGAGAAGCCGGTGCGCCGGGAGATTAAAATGGGTTATGAAATATTGGTGCGGGATTCCGTGCGGGAGAAGAGAGTGTCTCAACAGTAAATACGTCCCGCATATTTATGCGTTTGCACTCAGCCTGCGCTCACTTCGAGTCTGTAGTCTCGAAGCTGTGTGCGGCCATGCGTACAAACTGCGTAAATATGCGGGGCGTTTCAGCTTTTGGGCCCCTCTCTTCGCTATTTATGCCATCCGCCGCCGCATTTCCTTTTCTATTCGGTAGTTTCCACAAATTTCAGGGCTGATGTTTGGAGAAAATGTGCATTTACAAAAATCCCAGTGCTGCGTATAATAAAATCAACAAATATGAGAACGATCTCATATAAAAAAGCAAAGTAAACATGGATAAAACCATAATTTGCTAAAAATAATATATGAGAACGATTTCTTTCATTAAAAGGAGGAGGAGAGAATGGACTATCAAAAAGCGGCACAAGAGGTTTACGAGAAGGTAGGCGGGAAGGAAAACCTGATTTCCGCTGCCCACTGCGCCACCCGGCTTCGGCTGGTGATCGGCGACAACAGCAAATGCGACAAGGAAGGCGTGGAGAACATCGACGGCGTCAAGGGCGTATTTTTCGCTTCGGGACAGCTGCAGATTATCTTCGGCACCGGAGTGGTTAACAAGGTGTACGATGAATTTATTCAAATCGCGGGCATCAGCGCTTCCAGCAAGGAAGAGGTGAAGCAGGCGGCAGCCTCCAAGGCTAACCCCTTCCAGCGGCTGATCAAGATGCTGGGAGACATTTTCGTGCCCATCATCCCGGCCATCGTGGCCAGCGGTTTCCTGATGGGAATCATGGAAGCCCTGAATTTCATGGTAAACAACGGCTTCATTGATCTGAACACCAACAGCTCCATCTATGTATTCGCCCAGCTGTTCAGCAACACAGCCTACACCTTCCTGCCGATCCTGATTGCTTTCAGCGCGGCCAAGGTGTTCGGGGCCAACCCATTTTTGGGGGCGGTTATTGGTATGATCATGATTCACCCCAACCTGCAGAATGCCTGGACTGTGGCCACCGAGGGCGTGCAGAGCTACCAGGATGTGTGGTTCGGGCTCTACAGCGTGAAGATGGTGGGTTACCAGGGTCACGTTATCCCGGTGATCATTGCCGTATTCATTCTGGCTGTCATTGAAAAATGGCTGCACAAGAAGGTGCCGGCCATGTTTGATCTCTTTGTTACCCCCTTGGTGAGCGTGTTTATCACCGGATACCTGACCTTATCCATCATCGGGCCGGTATTCACCACCATTGAGAATGCCATCCTGGACGGAGTTCAGTGGCTGATCGCCATTCCCTTCGGCATCGGAAGCTTCCTGATGGGCGGAGCTTACGCCTCCACCGTGGTGGCTGGCGTGCACCACATGTACACTATCATCGACATGGGACAGCTGGCAAAGTACGGGCTGACCTACTGGCTGCCTCTGGCTTCTGCCGCCAATATCGCCCAGGGCGGCGCTACCCTGGCTGTGGCCTTAAAGACCAGAGACAAAAAGCTGAAATCTATGGCTGTTCCCTCCGCCTTAAGCGCCTTCATGGGAATCACGGAGCCTGCCATTTTCGGTGTGAACTTAAGATTTGGAAAGCCCTTCCTGACGGCCTCTGTGGGAGCGGCCTGCGGCGCCCTCTTTGCCTCCATCACTGGTCTGGGAGCCACGGGAACCGGCGTCACCGGAATTTTCGGAATCCTGCTGTGCTTAAACGCGCCGCTGAACTATATTATCATGTTCGCCATCTCCGCAGGCGTATCCTTCGCCCTGACCTGGCTGTTTGGCTACAAAAACGAGACGCCTAAGCCGGCGGCAGTTCAGGGAGAGAACAGCCAGGCGGCTTCTGCAGGCGAGAAATCCGGGGCCCAGGAGAAGGCCTCCCAGCCGGCAGAGGAGCAGAAGGCCATCGGGGAGAAAGCAGGGGTGGCAAGCCCCATCACCGGGGAAGCTATCCCCATGACTCAGGTGCCGGACGAGACCTTCGCCGCGGAGGTGCTGGGCAAGGGCGCCGCCATCATCCCTGATGAGGGAGCTGTCTACGCGCCCTTTGAGGGAACAGTGACTACGGTTTTCGACACCAAGCACGCCATCGGCCTTACGGGGGACAACGGCGTGGAGCTGCTGATCCATATCGGAATCAATACCGTGGAACTGAACGGAAAGTATTATGAGGTAAAGGTGGCCGAGGGAGACCGGGTAAAGAAAGGCCAGCTGATGGTGACCTTTGACAAAAAGGGAATCGCCGACAGCGGCTACAATCTCACCACGCCGGTGATCGTCACCAACAGCGATCAGTATCAGGATATCCAGCTGCTGAAGACCGGAAGTTTGAAGGCCGGCGATGAGCTGCTGGAGGTAAAATAGCCCGGGGACTCTGGATTTCCCCGGGGAGACAAAATAGGAGAGAAAAATGGGACAGTTGACAAATATTTTAGCTAAGACAGTAAAGGAGCTGGAGGATCGGGGCCGGGAACAGGCAGGGAAGGATCCCTACCGGCTGAGGTTCCACCTGATGCCGCCGGTGGGCTGGCTCAATGATCCCAACGGCCTGTGCCAGTACCGGGGAGATTACCACGTGTTTTTCCAGTATTCCCCCTCGGACTGCCAGGGAGGACTGAAGCTCTGGGGCCACTATCGGAGCCCGGATCTGCTGCGCTGGGAATATCTGGGGGCGCCCCTTCTGGCGGACACCCCCTGGGACTGTCACGGAGTTTACTCCGGCTCCGCTCTGGCGGAAGGGGACGGCCTGCATCTGTATTACACGGGAAATATTAAGCTGGAGGATCGGGACTACGACTATATTCAAGAAGGCCGCGAGGCCTGGACCCTGCACACCGTCAGCCGGGACGGAGTCATCTTCGGGTCCAAGAGGGTAGCCCTCTCTCCTAGGCAGTATCCGGCCCACTATACCTGCCATATCCGGGATCCCAAGGTATGGCGGGAGGGAGATTGCCTCCACATGATTCAGGGAGGCCGCCGCCGGGATGAGAAGGGGGCGGTTCTCCTCTACACCTCCCGGGACGGCGAAACCTGGGAATTTGACCGGGAGCTGACCACCCGGGAACCCTTCGGCTACATGTGGGAGTGCCCGGATCTGTTCTCCCTGGGAGATCGCCAGGTACTCGCCTTCTCCCCTCAGGGACTTACCCGGGAGGAGTACCGCTACCAGAATGTTTACCAGTCCGGGTATTTCCTGCTGGAGAAGGACTGGAGGGAGGAGCAGACCTTTGAAAATTTCCGGGAGTGGGACTATGGCTTTGACTTCTATGCCCCCCAGACCTTCCAGGACGACCGGGGACGGAGAATCCTGGTGGGCTGGATGGGCGTGCCCGACTCCCAGGAGGAATACACCAATCCCCTGGAGGGAGGCTGGCAGCACGCCCTGACCGTTCCCCGGGAGGTAACTCTGGAGGAGGGACGGGTGCTTCAGAATCCGGTGGAGGAGCTGGAGGAGCTCCGGGGAGAGCAGCATCCCTTAAGCCGGGGACAGGAGCTGCAGCTGGAAACTCCTTCCTTCGATCTGCTGCTGAAAAGAGAGGGGCAGGAGAAAGACTTTAAGCTTAACCTGGCCGGAACAGAGGGAGGCTGTACCCTCACTTACCGGGAGGGCGCATTCAGGCTGGAGCTGGACCAGGCCGCAGGCCGGGGACGCCGGCTGCGCCAGGCCCGGGTGGAAGGACTGAGGGAGCTTCGGATCCTGGCGGACACCTCCGCCCTGGAGATTTATCTCAACGGCGGGGAAACCGTCTTTACCACCCGCTGGTACCCGGGGCAGGAAAACCTGCGGAGGCTTCTGCTGGAGACCGAAGCGGAGGGCTGCCTCTGGGAGATGGACAGCATGATCGTGCAGGGCATCTAAAGGTCCTCCCGGAAGTCTGACAAGTGGATAAGAGAATCCCATTTGGGGGCTGTTGCATTATCTGATATTCTCGTATATTTATGCAGTTGTACTCAGCCTGCGCTCACCTCGAGCCTATAGTCTCGAGGTTGTGCTCGGCATATTATTGAATAAATTCAATAATCATGAATTCGCACAAACTGCATAAATATACGAAAATATTCGCTGATGCAGCAGCCCTTTTTTGCTGATGTGAGCTTACCGTAGAGAAAAAATGCACTCACTGCAGAAAGAAATGGTGTACTCACTGTAGAAAAAAGCGGCTCCTTGCAGGAGGCCGGGAAATGCAGTATACTGATAAGAACGGAGAAAACACGTGAAAATACACGGCCAAGGAGGAAGGACATATGGCAGGAAAAAAAGAGCTTGTGCTGTACTACCGGCCCCGGGGAGCGGCAAACCCCGCAAAATTAAAGGGCGTGCTGGTGAGCATGGGCATACGGATCCGCAACATCCAGCCGGATCAGCTGGAGGAGCAGGTGGGCTATCTGGCGGGCATGGAAGGCTATGGGCCGGTAAATAGAGAGAATAAACCAGAGAGATTTGGGGAGGCGGAGGAGCTCACCCGGGAGGCTCTGGTTATGTATCAGTTCACGGAGGCCCGGCTGGAGGAGTTTCTGCTGCGGTTTCGGAAGGCCGGGGTTCCCCGGGTAGAACTGAAGGCCGTGGTGACCCAGACCAACGCCGCCTGGAGCTTCCGGCAGCTGTACCAGGAGCTTTGCCGGGAGCATCAGGAGATGGAGAGACAGAGGGCGGAGAGGCAGATGCAAGAAAAGCAGGAGCAAGAAAAACAGGAGATAGAGAAGCAGGAGCAAGAAAAGCGGGGGTGATGAGCATGGCGCAGCAAAATGATTTCAGCCAGGGAAGCGTATCCGGAAACATCATGAGTCTGGCTGTGCCCATGACCCTGGCCCAGCTGGTGAACGTGCTGTACAGTGTGGTGGACCGGATCTATATCGGGCACCTGCCCCATGTGTCTACCCAGGCCTTGACGGGGATCGGCCTGTCCCTGCCGGTGATCACCGCGGTGACGGCCTTTGCCAACCTTTTCGGCATGGGAGGAGCGCCCCTGTGCTCCATAGCCCGGGGAGCGGGACAGCAGGAGCGGGCCAGGAAAATCATGGGAAATGCCTTTTCCTGCCTGCTGATCTCCGGGGCCCTTCTCTTTGCCCTGTGCTTCCTCTTCAAGGAGCCTCTGCTGTACCTTTTCGGGGCCAGCAGCGACACCTTCTCCTACGCGGACGACTACCTAACCGTCTATCTGCTGGGAACCCTCTTTGTGATGGTGAGCCTGGGGATGAACAATTTTATCAACGCTCAGGGCTTCGGAAAGATGGGGATGGCTACCGTGCTCATCGGAGCGGTGCTGAATCTGATTCTGGATCCCCTGTTTATCTTTGTCTTCGGTATGGGGGTGCAGGGAGCCGCGGCGGCCACCGTGATCTCCCAGGGAATTTCCGCCCTGTTTGTGCTGAAATTTCTCACCGGCCCCAGGGCCATCTTCCGGCTGGAGAGAGGAGCCCTGCGTCTGGAGGGAAAGCTGGTGCGGGAGATCACCGGCCTGGGGATGTCCGGCTTCATCATGGCCATCACCAACAGCTCCGTCCAGGTGGTGTGCAACGCTACCCTGGCCCGATGGGGAGGGGATCTGTATGTGGGCGTGATGACGGTGATTAACTCCGTGCGGGAAATCATCAACATGCCCATGACGGGGCTCACCAACGGGGCCCAGCCGGTGATCGGTTTTAACTACGGAGCAAAAAAATATGGCCGGGTGAGAAAGGCCATTATCTTCACCACCCTCTCCGGGGTGATCATGACTACGGCAGTCTGGGCCCTTCTGTTTTTCTTTCCCCATTTTTTCATTCATCTGTTCAACAGCGAGCCGGAGCTTCTGGAGGCGGGGGTGCCCGCCATGCGGATTTATTTCTTCGGCATTTTCATGATGTCCCTGCAGTTTGCGGGACAGTCCACCTTCGTGGCGCTGGGGAAATCCAAGCAGGCCATTTTCTTCTCCCTGCTGAGGAAGGCCATCATTGTCATTCCCTTAACGCTACTGCTGCCTATGGCGGCGGGGCTGGGAGTCAACGGCGTGTTTCTGGCGGAGCCCATCTCCAATTTCCTGGGAGGAGGCGCCTGCTTCGGAACCATGTTATTGACCGTTTGGCCTCCTTTAAAGACTGATTCGATAGGAAATATTGACAGAGGAAAAGGGCTTTAGTATAATGAAATATAGCAATTTGTAATAAACGGAAAGGGAGACAGGGTATGATTACAGAGAGAGGGAAAAGTGTTTATAAGGGCGTAGCCATCGGAAAGATCTCCGTACACAAAAGCGGGGAGCAGCCGGTAAAGCGTGTGCACGTGGAAAATATAGAGGCAGAAAAAGAGCGCTTCTACGCCGCTAAGACAAAAGCCCAGGAGCAGCTCAAGGGCCTGTATGACAAGGCTCTGGCTGAGGTGGGAGAGGCCAACGCGGCAATCTTCGAGGTGCATCAGATGATGCTGGACGACGACGATTACATTGAGTCCATCATCAACATGATCGAGTCCCAGGAGATCAACGCCGAGTACGCGGTTGCCAGCACAGGCGAGAACTTCGCCGCCATGTTCGCGGCTATGGACGACGCTTACATGAAGGAGCGCTCCGCGGACGTGAAGGATATTTCCGAGCGGGTGATCAAGGTGCTGACCGGAGCCTCCGATCAGAGCATGACTGCGGACGAGCCGGTGATCATTGTGGCTGACGACCTGGCCCCCAGTGAGACCATTCAGCTGGACAAGTCTAAGGTTCTGGCTTTCGTTACCCGCCACGGTTCCACCAATTCCCACACGGCCATCCTGGCGCGTATGATGAACATTCCCGCCCTGATCGGCGTGGATTACAGCGACGACTGGGACGGCAAGCTGGCCATCGTGGACGGCTTTGAGGGCTGCATCTATGTGGAGCCGGTGAAGGAGATTCTGGATAAGAAGGAGGCTGTCCGCCAGGAGGAGCTGAAGAAGAGAGAGCTTCTGCAGACCTTGAAGGGCAAGGAGAACGTGACCCTGGACGGCCAGAAGATCAATCTGTACGCCAACATCGGAAGTCTCTCCGATGTGGCCAGCGTGCTGCAGAACGATGCAGGCGGAATCGGCCTGTTCCGCAGCGAGTTCCTGTACCTGGAGAACAGCGACTACCCCACCGAGGAGGAGCAGTTCCAGGTGTACAAGCAGGTGGCTGAGAACATGGGAGGAAAGAAGGTTATCATCCGTACCCTGGATATCGGCGCTGACAAGCAGGTGGATTATTTCAATATGGAGCATGAGGAGAATCCGGCTCTGGGTTACCGAGCCATCCGTATCTGTCTGGATCGGGTGGAGATTTTCAAGACCCAGCTGAGAGCCCTCTTAAGAGCCAGCATGTTTGGAAACATTTCCATCATGTTCCCCATGATCATCTCCGTGGAGGAGGTGCAGGATATTAAGAAGATCCTGGAGGAAGTAAAGGCAGAGCTCAAGGAGGCATCCATCCCCTTTAAGGATGTGGAGATCGGCGTGATGATCGAGACCCCGGCGGCAGTGATGATTTCCGATCTGCTGGCCAAGGAGGTTGACTTCTTCAGCGTGGGAACCAACGATCTGACCCAGTACACCCTGGCCATCGACCGTCAGAATCCGGCCCTGGAGTCCTATCCCTACTTCCGGGTGGACCACACCGCCATCATGCGTATGCTGAAGATGATCGCCGACAACGGCCATGCGGGCGGATGCTGGGTAGGTATCTGCGGAGAGCTGGGAGCCAACATGGATCTTTTGGAGGACTTCCTGCGTATGGGCTACGACGAGCTGTCCGTATCCCCCACCTTTATCCTGCCTCTGCGTGAGAAGGTGCGCAACACAAGCCTGAAATAAAATAAGGATAAGAAAAGCAAGAAGGGGCTGTTGCAATTAACGAATATCTTGCATAACTATGCGAGAATATCGAATAATGCAACCGCCCCTTTTTTGGTATGTGTTCTTGTCCTTCAAATGTCACCATGATATAGTTTACGAATATGGTGGGAGAGGGAAAAGCGTATGAAAAAGGAAAAACCATTTTATCGGCGTGTGATGCGAGGCGGTATCTGCCTTATCTTACTATGCAGCCTGGGATTCATGAGCGGCTGCTCAGACAGCGAAGACACTTCGCAGACCGATGCAGGGATCTCTGATTTGCTGCCGGGGAAAAAGGAGGAGGGCGGCCGCTCAGGGAAACAGTTTTCTGTTCTGGGCAGCGAATATGCGGAAAAAGAGGGTCCGCTGGAAGCTCTCCTGGAAGCCGAGGCCGCCCATTTGGAGGATGTAGGTTTTGCGGATGTGACGATTACCGATCAAACTTCGGACACCTATATACCTGATGAAGAGGAAGGCAGTACAGTTCAGCTTCTTCAAGGACAACTAACCATGACCTCTCCGGAAGGGGAAGCCGTTGATCTGACACTCTCTTTTCAGTGGAACCTGGATACGGAGCAGCTTATCCATTTATTCTGGGCTTCCTTCTCGGGCGGCAGCTTCTCGGCGGATCATATTCTTTCGGAGGATGTGCTTCTGGGCAGTGAGGAGCTGCTCTCGGCATTTGACATGCAGGATGAAGAAAAGTACCTGTACTTCCATGAAAATAAAGTCTTACGGCTGATGGAGTCATCGGGATGGGGAGAGCTAATGGTTATGGATAATGCCGTGAAAGAGGAGAAGGGGTTCTATTATATAGAAAAAGAGGGAGGCGCTTATATTTTTGATGCGGAAGCACTTCCTGAAATTTATCCCGACAGCCTGGGTGGACTTCCTGTCACCGAGATCCAACTCGTTTACGGATCTGGATCCTTCTGTGATTACCTGGGACTTCCCGGAACCGTGCGCAGGGTCACGGGGGTGAGCAATGTACCCATAACCATATTTCCCAAATCTGTGGAAGAAATCAGCACAATGACTTTTGCATTTCCAAATCTCACAGGAACGTTCTTCGTATTTAACCCGGAGGTAAAGCTGATCCAGCTTTACCTGCTCGAGGTCTATGAGAAGGCAGGAAATTCTCCCTGTATTACCATCTACTGCCAGTCTGAGGAGGCGTTCCAGGAGCTCACTGATTGCTTCCCAGGCATCACCGTCCGCTCCATAGATGATTATCGGGGAGAGCTTTCAGAGGAAGAGGCGGATATTTTGGATGCAGCGGCAGAGGGGGATTATACGGATATTGACGAAATCTTCCGCGGGAAGAACACCATAGGAGAACGAGAATGAGAGAACAGGAAAACCAGCGTGACGTAGAGCTTATCTTTTCCCACAAGGACTGTATCCTGGAGGGAATGCAGAATAAGGAAGATCAGGAGGAGATCTATTACCGCCGGGAGGAGGAGCAGCAGGAGATACAGCGGTATCTGGCCCCCAAGGCCTTCTCCCACGCCTACCGGTACACGGCGGACGGCCCGGTTCCCGCCGTCGAATTGGGGGAGAGGGACAACCTGCTGGTCAAAGGGGATAATCTGCCTGCCATGACCTCCCTGATGGCCCGCTACGAGGGCGCTGTAAAATGTATCTATATTGATCCCCCCTACAATACGGGGAATCTGAAATTTGGCTACCAGGATTCCTTCCAGCGGTCCACCTGGCTGACCTTTATGAAAAACCGCCTGGAGGTGGCGAAAAATCTGCTGGCACAGGACGGTTTTATCTTTGTCCAGTGCGACGACTGCCAGAACGCCTACCTGAAGGTTTTGATGGATGAGATTTTCGGGGAGGAAAATTACCGGAATTCCATCTACTGGCACCGGACCTACGCGGGAAAGACTGTGTCCAAGAAATTACCCTGGAACACGGACACCATCCTGCTGTACTCCAAAAGCCCCAAGACCGCCCTTTACCGGGTGACGGCGGAGCTGACGGAGGCGGACAAGAAGGCCTACACCAAGGACGACGGGGATGGCCGGGGGCTCTACACCACCGTGAGCCTCCAGAAGACCAGCAGTCCCGGGCCGGAGACCACCTACGATTATGAGGACAACGAGGGGCGCATCTGGCTCTGTCCCAAGAAGGGCTGGCGGATGAAGCAGAGCAAGCTGAAGGCTCTGGAGAATGACCGCCGTCTCTATATCACCGATAAGACCATCCGGGAGAAATACTATCTCACGGAGCGGATGGCCATCGGCAAGCAGATTGACAATTTCTGGAATGATATCGGAAATATGAACCGGGCCAATGATCTCTCCTACGGCCTGGACGGCCAGAAGCCGGAGAAGCTGATGCAGCGGATCATCGCCATGGCCACCCGGGAGGGGGATCTGGTGCTGGATTTCTTCATGGGCACCGGCACCACCTGCGCGGCGGCCATGAAGATGGGCCGGCGGTTCATCGGCATCGAACAGCTGGATTATATCGAGGAGACGGCGGTACAGCGGCTTCAGGCAGTGATGGGCGGCGAGCGCCGGGGAATCTCCAAGGCCACCGCCTGGAAGGGCGGCGGCAGCTTTATCTACTGCCGGCTGGCCCAGCAGGAGGGCCGGTACATCAACCTGGAGGAGATGGAGGACGCAGAGCTCTCCTGGGAGGACGTGGAATTTACCAGAAATTTTTATGGAGTGGAAAAATGAAATCAAATTTGACAACCCTCTGCTATCTGGAAAAGGATGGCTGCTACCTGATGCTGCACCGGGTCAGCAAGAAAAACGATATCAACAAGGATAAATGGATCGGCGTGGGCGGCCACTTTGAGCAGGACGAGAGCCCCGAGGAGTGCCTGCTGCGGGAGGTGAAGGAGGAGACGGGTCTGACCCTCAATAGCTGGCGGTTCCGGGGCCTTATCACCTTCCAGGCGGACGGCGGTCCCACTGAGTACATGTGCCTGTATACCTCCGAGGATTTCTCCGGGGAGCTGAAAAGCTGCGACGAGGGAATTCTGGAATGGGTGAAAAAGGAGGACATTTACCGGCTGAACCTCTGGGAGGGAGACATGCTTTTCCTGGAGCGCCTGGCCCGGGAGGAGCCCTTCTTTTCCATGACTCTGCGCTACCGGCAGGATAAGCTTATAGAGGCCTTTGCGGACGGGAGGAATCTGTTGGAGGAGGGCTGAGCGGGAAGTGGCCTCCCTTGACGGAAAATTGACTTTTCCCTATTATCATTCTATAAGAATGTCGGGAAAGGAGAGGCAAAGATGGAAGAGCGGGACAAGATCTTAATTGTGGATGATGAGCAGTCCATACTGGATATGCTGAAGCTGCAGCTGGAGCTGGAGGGCTATGAGGTCTACACTGCCGCCAGCGCCGGGGAGGCCCTGGAAAAGCTTTCCTGCTGGCCGGACATGAT
Organism: Candidatus Egerieimonas intestinavium; assembly: GCA_018711815.1. GTDB lineage: Bacteria > Bacillota > Clostridia > Lachnospirales > Lachnospiraceae > Egerieimonas > Egerieimonas intestinavium. The sequence continues at coordinate 8,066 of DVHU01000007.1, read as the reverse complement.
TTTGCTGGACATTAACATGGAGGGGATGAACGGCCTGGAGCTGTGCGCGTCCATCCGGGAGTTTGTGTCCGCGCCCATTATCTTTCTGACCGCTCGGGTGTCGGAGCAGGACAAGGTAGAGGGGCTCATGGCCGGAGGGGATGACTACATCACCAAGCCCTTTTCCATGAATGAGCTGATGGCCAGGCTCTCCGCCCATCTGCGCCGGGAGCGGCGAAACTGTACCCGCACAAAAGCCAGGTTTTCCCGGGAGCTGGTCATCGACTACGCCCGGCGGGCCGTCTATGTGAGGGGAAATGATCTGGAGCTGTCCAACAAGGAGTTTGAGATCGTGGGGCTGCTGTCCAGGAACAGTGGGCAGGTCTTTGACCGGGAGCGGATGTACGAGCTTATCTGGGGAATCGACGGCCAGGGGGACAGCGCGGTGATCAAGGAGCACATCCGGAAGATTCGCCAGAAGCTTGCCCGATACACGGAGAAACCGTACATTATTACCGTCTGGGGAGTGGGGTATAAATGGGAAAAATAAGCGCGCATATTCAACAGATGTCCCTGAAAAAAGCCCTGATGGTTCTGGCCTTTCTCTGTCTGGGGCTGGTGAGCCTGCTGACGGCCTTTACGATTATCGGGCTTTCAAAGGCCCGCCAGGAGATATGGGGAAGCCGTTCCGTCCGCATTACCGAGTATACCCTGGAGTTATCTTCGGGGGACGAGCCCCTGAAGATAACTCCTGAGGCATATGATTTTGAGCCCTTAGCCGGTGAGAAGCGCCTTGCCTACGGACTTCTCACCGCCGCCCTGGCGGTGCTGCCGGCCCTCTACCTGGCGGCGGGGGCTGCGTTTATGGCAGCACTCTACTACCGGCTAAAGCTGCAGCGGCCTTTAAGTTCCCTAAAAAGCGGGGTGGAGCACATCGCCCGGCGGGATTTGGATTTTCAGCTGACCTATGCTTCTGCGGATGAACTGGGCAGGCTTTGCCAGGCCTTCTCCCAGATGCAGGAGGAAATCCGTGCCAGCAACCGCCAAATGTGGACCATGCTGCAGGAGAGGCGGGCATTGACGGCCTCCATATCCCACGATCTGCGCACCCCCTTGACGGTGCTCAAGGGCTATCTGGATTACCTGGATAAGGCCGGACGCCAGGGAAAGCTCACCGACCAAGGGCGCCAGTCCACCATCAGCCATATGGAGGAGGCCCTCCGGCGCCTGGAGCGATATGTGGACTGCGTAAAGGATATCCAGAGGGTGGAAGAGCTGGAGATAAAAAGGGAGCCCGTCCAGCTGGACAGCTACATTTCCAGCATAGCCAAGGATTTCTTCCTGCTGGCCGAAAAGCGGGGCCGGGCGCTGGAGATTGGGAAGCTGACCCGCACGGAGGAAATACAGGTGGACAGGGATATGCTGTCTAGGGTTCTGGAAAATCTCTTTGACAATGCTCTGCGCTTTTCCGTGAACAGGATTTATTTTTCTGTGGCCGAAACCCCGGAGCAGATCATCTTTGCCCTGGAGGACGATGGGAGAGGCTTTTCCCGAGAAGAGCTGAAGGGAGCCACGGCCTTCTTTTACAGCTCTTCTAAGGAGCAGGGGAATTTTGGCATAGGCCTATCCCTGAGTAAAATACTCTGTCAAAAGCTGGGTGGCGATCTGGTCTTATCCAATGGCCAGGGAGGCGGGGCCCGGGCAATCGTCCAGCTAAATAAGAGCCAGCTTTGCTGAAATTTGACTTTTATCTGAAATAATCTCCTTACAGACTTTGTAAGGAGGTTTTTTTATGGAGATCACCATCGAGCACCTGAGCAAGAATTACGGCAGACACAAGGTTTTAGAGGACGTGACCTTAAGTATCCCCCAGGGGATGTTTGGACTGCTGGGGGGCAATGGGTCGGGGAAAACTACCCTGATGCGTATTTTGGCCACGGTTCTGGACCCCACCGGCGGAAGGGTACAGATAAACGGCGTCGATCTAAAGGAGAAAAGGGACATACGCCGGATCGTGGGCTATCTTCCCCAGGAATTTTCTATGTATCCCAGGATGAGCGTCTATTCGGCTTTGGACTATCTGGGCCTTTTGGCGGAGCTTCCGGCCAAGGTGCGCCGGGAGCGGATCCAGGGGCTATTGGAGCAGGTGAATCTGGAGCAGGAGAGAAGTAAGCCCTTCGGCAGGCTCTCCGGCGGCATGAGGCGGCGTTTCGGCATAGCCCAGGCTCTGCTTAATGATCCGCAGGTGCTAATCCTGGACGAACCCACCGCGGGCTTGGATCCTGATGAGCGTCTGCGCTTTTACCGGCTGCTGAGGCAGCTGTCCGCCGGGAGAATTATTTTGATGTCCACCCATGTGGCCGCAGATATTGAGGCCACCTGCCAGAGGGCGGCGTTTCTTTCCGCCGGCCGGGTGGTTTTTCAGGGCGAGACAAAAAATTTAAAAGAGATCAGGGGGTGAGACTATGCTGTTTTTCAAGGAATTAAAGCGGGTCTGCTTAAGCCCCGTCTATGTCCTGTTCCTGGCGCTGCTCCTGTTCAGCTGGAATGAAAATTTCCGCGGGGTCACAGAGGAGGAGATTGCCGCCGCTGCCGGAGAGGAGCAGGGAATTGCCGCACAGCTCATGGGCGGCGCTATTTTAGCGAAGCCCCGGGAGGGCGCTGACCATTACGGGGGAAAGCGTGAGGAGATTCCGGAAAAAATCATGTGCGGGGGGATTGACAACCTGATCAGGGAGTACCTGGCCAACTCCTACGCCACCTACCCCTTTACCTATTACAAGGAGGTGGTATTAAGCCAGGAGGAGCAGGAGAAGATCCTGGCTGTCATTGAGGAGATAACGGGCCTTGGGGAGGAAAAGATAAGAGATCTCCCGGAGGGCTATTTCCCCAGGGTGAACGGAAATACCATTCACATGGGGGATAACGCCGAAGCTCAGGAGGGCAGCTACTCCTACAGGGTGGAGGAGAGCGGCGTTTCCCGGGAAAGCAAAAACTATACCCAGAAATTTGTGGCCCAGGTATCCTACGAAAGATTTAAGGAGCTTATGGGGAAGGTGGAGAAAATTGTGGGGAAGGGCTCCAGTTACTCCATGGAGCAGCTTTTGGCCTACTATGGGCAGGGGGAGATGACCTATGAAGAAGCCCTGAAGGAGTATGAGAGAACTATCTATGAGGATCGGGTGAGCGTTGCCTTTGCCCGGCTCTTCTGCGACTATATGACCAGAGCCCTGGGCCTTTATCCCGTTTTTCTGGCGGCGGCCCTTTGGCTTAGGGACCGGCCCAGAGGCCGCAAGGAGCTCCTGGACAGCAAGCAGATAGGGACGGCGAAATTTGTCTTTCTCCGATTCCTGGCTCTGCTGGCGGCCGTCCTGGCGCCGGTGCTTCTCCTGAGCCTGGAATCCCTGATTCCCCTGCTGGGCTACGGGGCGGAGACAGGCATCGCCATAGACGCCCTGGCCTTTGTCAAATATATTCTCTGGTGGCTGCTGCCCACGGCGGCGGTGGTGACGGCCCTGGGGATGGCGCTTACCATTTTCACCTGCACGCCCCTGGCGGTTTTGGCGCAGCTGATCTGGTGGTTTGCGGATTCCGCCGCCACGGGTCTCTCCGGGGATACCCGGCTGTTTACCCTGATGGTCCGCCACAATACCCTGAGAGGAGGGGAACTTATCCGGGAGAACTGGGAAATCCTCTGGCTGAACAGAGGGCTGATGCTGGTTCTGGCGGCATTGCTGGTGATCCTGTCCGCAGGGATTGCAAAAAAGAAAAGGGAGGGGAAATTAGATTATGGCAGCGTTCTGGAAAAATATGTGGGGATTTTTAAGACTAGACTTTCGGCTGGCCTACGGCGGTAGCCTGCCGCTGGCGCTCCTCTATCTGCCGGTTATCCCACTGATCAGGGGAACGGCCAATTTAGACCGGATACAGTCGGCCCAATGTCTTTCTCAGTCGGTGGCGCTGCTGGGGGTGATTCTTCTGACGCCGGTTACCCGGCAGGAATTGTCCTCAGGAACAAAAGAGATGATCTGCCCCAGGGTGTGGACCTACAGAAAAACCCTTCTCATCCGGATAAGCTGCGGCTTTTTGCTTTTGTCCCTGTTGGTGACAGGTTTTGCCTGGGCCATGAAAAAGAATAACTGCAGCTTTCCCCTGGGGGAGTTCGCTGCAGTTACTATCCTTTACGCCGGATTTCTGGGAGCCCTGGGCCTTCTGCTGGCTCAGCTGGGAGGCCATGTGATAGCCGGCTATCTGTCGGCCCTGGGGTACTGGTCCCTCTGCCAGCTGCAGATCATCCAGGAAAACCAGCCCCTGTGCCTTTTCCCTCTGGTGGAGGGGAAGCTGGAAATAGAAAAGCTGGCGGTGCTGCTGGTTCTCCTGGGGGCAGCCCTGGGAGGAAGTTTCCTCCGGGCGGCAGAGAGTTTTGCGAACCGGTAAAGAAAAACAGAAGAAATTTACTCCCGGCCGCTCCAGCAGTAGGTGCAGAGCTTGCAGGGGGAGATGCCGATGGAGGCGATCAGGTCGTCCAGCCGATGGAAGTGCAGGGAGGTGAAATTCAGCTCCTTGCAGATGGCTTCCACCATCTCCTTGTAATTGTTGGAGTCCGGATTGGTATAGTCCATCAGCACCTTCAGGGAGGTCTCCCCCTCCCTCAGCTTGATGATGCGGCGGGTAATCAGATCCATCTCGGACTTGGATCTGGAGAAATTCAGGTATTTACAGCCAAAGAGCAGGGGCGGACAGGCCGGGCGGATATGCACCTCCTTGGCTCCGCTGTGGTAGAGAAACTCAGTGGTCTCCCGCAGCTGGGTGCCCCGGACGATGGAATCGTCGATGAGCAGCAGGCTCTTGTCCCGGATCAGGGCGTCCACGGGGATCAGCTTCATCTTGGCGATGAGGTTTCTCTGGTTCTGGTTGGTGGGCATGAAGGACCGGGGCCAGGTGGGGGTGTACTTGATGAAGGGCCGGGCAAAGGGAACCCGGGACTCATTGGCGTAGCCCACCGCGTGAGCGATACCGGAATCGGGGACGCCGGCCACATAGTCGGGACGCACCCGGCCGCTGTCCCGCTGGGCCAGCAGCTCTCCGCAGCGGTTCCGCATTACCTCTACATTTACCCCCTCGTAGGTGGAGGTGGGGTAGCCGTAGTATACCCACAGGAAGGAACAGATGCGCATTTCCTCCCCGGGAGCGCTTACGGTCTCGCAGCTCTCCGGTGTGATGTAACAGATTTCCTTGGGGCCCAGCTCCTTGTAGAAGTCGTAGCCCAGGTTCAGGTAGGCGAAGCTCTCAAAGGAGACACAGAAGGCGTCCTCCTTCTTTCCCACAATCAGAGGGGTTCTTCCCAGGCGGTCCCTGGCGGCGTAGATTCCCTCAGAGGTGAGCACCATCAGGGTCATGGAGCCGTCCACCAGCTCCTGTACGTACTGGATACCCTCCAGGATAGAGGATTTCTGGTTGATCAGCGAGGCCACCATCTCTGTGGGATTGATGCTTCCGCCGCTCATCTCCAGGAAATGGGTGCAGCCGTTTTTGTAGGAAATGTCCACCAGCTGATCCATGTTGTTGATTTTTCCTACGGTGGTGATGGCAAAGCTTCCCAGGTGAGACTGCACCAGCAGAGGCTGGGGTTCAAAGTCAGAAATGCAGCCGATACCCAGATTTCCGTTCAGCTCGTCCAGATCCCGGTCAAATTTTGTCCGGAACGGAGAATTCTCAATGTTGTGGATTGCCCGGGAAAATCCATTGGGTCCGTAGACGGCCATTCCGCCTCTTCTGGTGCCCAGGTGAGAGTGGTAGTCCACCCCAAAAAACAGGTCCATGACACAACTTTTTTTAGAAGCAACTCCAAAAATTCCGCCCATATCTGTTCTCCTTTTTTATATGAAATTAAAGTGTACCCTTGATTTTTAGAGACATTTTATTTTAAAACAAATATCGGGAACAGTCAACCGACACAGGGATTGTTTTATCAAAAAATTGCATTTCCACAGGGAAGCCTCTATAATGAGGACAGGCTTAAATAGGAACTTCAAGGAGGTGTGTGATGAATCAGAAAAAGAAGCTTGACCGGAGGGATGAAGAGACGCAGGAGCGGGTTCTTCATCAGATACCGCCGGTATATGACAGCAGCAGCCGGATTTTGATTCTGGGAAGCTTCCCTTCGGTGAAATCCCGGGAGGGCTGCTTCTTCTACCATCACCCCCAGAACCGCTTCTGGAAGGTAGTGGCGGGGGTACTGCAGGCGCCGGTGCCGGGGACGGTGGAGGAGAAGCGAGCCTTCCTGCTGGAGCACGGGATTGCCCTGTGGGATGTGATCGCCTCCTGCAGGATAGAGGGATCCAGCGACAGCAGCATCCGGGACGCAGCCCCCAACGACCTGAACCGGATTTTGCAGGCGGCGCCCATCCGGGAGATTTTCGTCAACGGGGGCACGGCGGCGGCCATGTACAAGCGCTGCTGCCAAAAGCTTACCGGCAGGGAGGCCGTAAGGCTGCCCTCCACCAGCCCGGCCAACGCGGCCTGGAGTCTGGAGCGGCTATTAGAGACCTGGAGCATAATCGGAAACTATTTATAAAAGAGAAAAAGACCGCGGCCAGGGAGCTGCGGTCTTTTTTGGGGGTTACCGGAAGGTAAGGGAAGTGTCGGTCATGGAGTCAATAATGGCCAGGGACTCCAGCCGGACGCCCATGTCCCGGATGGTCTTTCCGCCCTGCTGGAAGCCTTTCTCGATGACGATACCGGCTCCCTCCAGGGTGGCCCCGGACTTCTTTACAATGTCAATCAGGCCCATGAGCGCGCAGCCGTTGGCCAGGAAATCGTCGATAATCAGCACATGATCCTCCGGGGAGAGGTACTTCTTGGAGAGAATCACGTCATAGACCCGCTTGTGAGTGAAGGATTCCACCTTGGTGGTGTACATTTCTCCGTCCAGATTGACGCTCTGGGCCTTCTTGGCGAAGACCACGGGAACCTGGAAATACTGGGCGGTGATACAGGCGATACCGATTCCTGAGGCTTCTATGGTGAGGATCTTGGTGATGGGAGCGTCCGCGAAACGGCAGCGGAACTCCTTTCCGATTTCATTGATTAAAGGAATATCCATCTGATGGTTGAGAAAGCTGTCCACCTTCAGTACATTTCCGGGTTTTACCACGCCATCCTTTAAGATACGTTCTTTTAAAAGCTGCATAGCTGATTGTCCTCCTGGTTCCTGATGAGTAATGATATTTAATTTATGATACAACCTTCGACAAAAAATGACAAGGAAAATTTTTCATGGGAAGAGCATCAGATTTTTCAGGGAGGAGGGCATCAGAAGGGACGCTCTGGCGGCCGGGTATATTTTTCCGGCTCTGCGGAATACATATGAAGAAGAAATGAAGCGGAGCGAAGAACTATGAGAGAGAATTATCTGGGAGCAGCCATAAAAGGGCTGCTGGTGGGAGGAACCATGCTGGTGCCGGGGGTCAGCGGGGGATCCATGGCCATGGTGCTGGGGATCTATGACCGGCTCATCGGGGCGGTCAGCTCCTTTGGCAGGGACAAAAAGAGAAATTTTCTGTTTCTGGCGGCCTTTGGGGCGGGGGCCTTATGCGGCATGGCAGCCTTTGCCCGGCCCGTACTCTTTCTGCTTAAGGCCTATCCCCTGCCGGTATCCTACTTTTTCCTGGGCGCCGTGGCTGGAGGGATTCCCCTTATGATAAAGAAATCCCGGGTTTCCCGGTTTTCCTGGCGACTGCCGGCGTACGTGCTTTTGGGAGGCGCGTTGGTCTGGCTGCTATCCCGGCTGCCCCAGCATATGTTTTCCCTCCCCTGGCGGGGAGGAGCCCAATCGGGGACGGCGGGCATTCTCTGGGGCTTCGCCCTGGCTGCCGCCGGGGCGGTGGCGGCGGTGGCGCTGGTCCTTCCGGGAATCAGCGTGTCCTACCTTTTTTTGATGATGGGCCTCTACGATACCCTCATGGAGGCCTTGACCAGGCTGTACCTGCCCTTTTTGCTGCCCCTGGGAATCGGGCTTTTGGCGGGAATTTTGGCCACCGCCAGGCTTCTGGAAACGGCCCTCAGAAAATACTCACAGCAGACCT
>DVHU01000006.1 GCA_018711815.1 Candidatus Egerieimonas intestinavium | reverse complement strand
CAATGACGGCGATTATGCAGACATTTCATTGACGCTTGGGGCGGAATATAAGGCAACTACATTCCTGTTGAATGTTGCCGATTGGCGCAGCACAGGCGCATTTCAAGACCGCATACTGGAGGAAGTGATCTCCGACAATGGCAATAGGATTTTTACAAATTGGCACAACAGCGCAACCTTTGAAAAAACGGGAAGCACAGCGGAGTATTTACCTTATGAGGGAAACGAAACCCGCATTGCCCGCATATGGGCGCTTTATCCCCTGTCAAAGCTCTCCAGCGCAACGACACAGTTTGAAGCGTTTGCGACCTATCTCATGCTCATGCTATTTATTGCGGTTGTGGCCTTTGTGTCCTCTATCATGGTGGTGGGTCTTAAACTCGTCAGTACAATATGGGACGACGCAGCTGTGTACGAAAATCTCCGGCGTTTAGGCATGAAGCAGCACGAAATACGGCGGCTTATCACAAGACAAATGGTCTTTGTCTATTTCATTCCTACGGTCTTTGGCTGTCTGGTGGGAGCATTTACGACATATCGGATCATGCTTGTTTCCGGTGTGATTTACATTGCGGAAACAATGCGGGTTGTCGGCGCCGCCTGTGGATTGGTGGCAGTATTACAACTTTTGATATTTGTTGTATTACGGTCCAGAATTATTTCATTTACTTACTTACGTACTTCCGCCTAATCCCGGCAGCCCCTTTTTTCCGCAGCCCTTAATATCCCGTGTTCTTGTGGTATTCCGCAGTCAGCTCCTCCAGAGCCGCCTGCGCCTGTCCCCAGAGCTCCTCCCCGCTGCTCTCCAGGGCTTTGGCCAGCCGGAGGGCTCCCGGGGCCTTGAGCTCCTGCTCCTGGGCCCGCTCCAGCTCCCGCCGGGCCTCCTCCGCCTCCTGGGGGGAGGCCTGGATCCTGGCCGCCGCAGCCGCCCAGCTGTCCCGGTCTTTCCCGCAGCAGGCAGCGATCAGGTATGCCCTCCGGCATTTCTCGCTGTCCTGGAGCTTCAGGGACTGCCAAAAGCAGTCCGCCGCTTCCTCCAGCTGGAAGAGACGGCTGTAGGCGCAGCCCATGTTGTACCAGATCATGGCGGCAAACTGCTGTCCCAGCTTTCCGCTGCCTCTTTCCCCCAGGGTTTTCTGATAAACCCGGATGGCGTTGACATATTTGCCGTTTTCCATGAGATAATCGCCCTTGATCTTCTGGCGCACCAGGGGAGGCTGTCCCTCCAGCTGCTGCAGCCGTCCGTTCAGCTCCCGGAATTCCTCCATGGACAGGTAACTGATCTCCTTAAAGATGGGCAGGATGAAGGTTCCCGCGGAAACCTTCTCATCCAGCATCCGGTACAGCTTGTCATAGAGCTTTCTGAGACCCAGCTCCTCTAAAATCCAGCGGCACAGCCCCTCGTTGAGGATGGTCTCGTCCAGCAGATAAATATTGTGGTTCAGATAATAACACAGCTCCTCCATGGTATAGATGTTGGTGCTGATATTTTCAATGTAATAGGGAATCCGGGCCCGCTTGCCCTGGCATAAAATATATCCGCTCATCTACTCCTCCTCCGGAATCTGTTCCTGCCAAACCAGTCCGCTGCCAGGAAACAGCTCTCCCAGCCCCAGATCCTCCACAGTAATCCTGCAGACTCCCGCCGACTGGCAGGCTGCCCGAACCCGCAGACGGGTAGCCTTGGGCGGCCGCTGGGGCAGTCCCGGCAGCTCCATCCTGCACCGTCTCTTCTCTCCTCCCCGGTAATCCTGCAGGAGAAATACCAGCTCCTGGGGGCCGTCCAGCAGGAGCTCACACTCCCTTTGGGCCTCGTACCAGTTGAGTCCCCCGGGAATTAAGGGATAAATGGTGCTGCTGCCGCTGACCACCATCTCTATGCCCAGCTGAAACCTCACCATATCCTCCCCCAGGAACAGGTAATTCTTGAGATTCCTCTCCTCCACCTTCTCCTTGGCGCCGTAGCAGGCTCCCTTGGCGAAGAGATTGCTGCCGTAGAACACGTGCCGGTGATTTTTGCACAGAAGCGGCACCGAAGCCTTGGCCCACTCCCGGTCGAAGCCCTCGCCCACCAAAAAGAGGCTGCTGTATCGCTCAGACCCCAGCGATTCCTCAATAAACTGGACAAACCGGCGATCCCTCTCCTGGCTCTCCAGAGGAAGGGAAATCCGCTTTCCCCTCTTTACCTGCACCAGGGCCGGACGGGTTCCCTCCTGGATCTCCAGGCTGGAGAAGGATACCCCCTCCCCCTCAAATTGGAAAAGCCCCACCTTGCGGACCCAGAGCTCCGGCCGCTGATACAGGGTATGGTAGTAGAAGCTCTCCTCGTAGCTTTGCAGAAACATTCTGTCCCGGGCGCATCCCAGCTCCTGAAAGGCCCTGCGCAGATGCTCCACCAGGATGCCGGTGATTCTGGGCACCGTCACCATGAAGGAGCTGACACTCCGGGCCGGGTCAGGCACCCCCAGAAGCCGCAGGGCCTGCCGCAGAAAGATGCCCAGCAGAGCCCCGGGCTCCCACTCTTCGCCTTCCAGGAGAACCTTCTCCCGGGATTGGCAGAGCTCGTAGACATTGCCCACATACAGATCATTGTGCTGGCTGGTAAAGTACTCGGCCTCCGGTCCAAAGTGCCATTCATCCTTCCCCGGCTTCTTGCTGAGAATCGTGGGAAAGGTATACTGGGCCGTTCCCACCTGCAGGGGAATGGACTCCGGCTCCCCGGTCTTTCGGTCATAGTAGCAGATCTGGGATTCTCGCTCCCCCAGCTCAAATCCGATCAATATATTTCTGATTTCATTCATATCGACGCTCTTCTCCTATTCCATGATGCGGAAAATCTGCTCTGACAGCCGCTCCCGGCCAAGATACTGCCTGGCCGCCTGCCGCAGGAGCTCCTCCCGGGAAAGCCGGCCCGCCGCCAGCATCTGATTTAACAGCTGGTATTTGCTGGCCCCTCCCGTGTCCACCTCCGTGCGGCTGACCGTTTGGTTCTCTGTGCGCAGGGACTCTTCCTCCCGCTCCACCGTGAAGTACCAGGTGAGGGCTTCCCCGTAGAACAGCAGGAATTCCTTGCTGACAATTCCCTGGTACAGAGCCTTCATGGGCTCGCTGACAAAGCGCTGGGGCTCCTGCTCGCTGTCATGGAGACAGTAGTGCAGGACTACCCGGGCTTTGGGATGAAATCTCTCCTCCACAAAGAGCTTATCCTCCAGCTGATAGGGCTTTATGAGCCTCTGGGGCAGCTTCTGGAAAAAGGCAAACCGCAGCCCCTGCTGCTGGCACTGCTCCAGCAGCTGCCGGGCCTGCTGCTCCTCCTGGGGTTCCAGGGCATCCTGGCCGGCCAGAACCTTCAGATAAGCCAGGCGGCAGATCAAATCCATCTCCCCGCCCCGGGCCATCCGGTTCTTAAGCCAGGTTACCGCCAGCTCCTCCATGGGGCGCTCGCCCAGGAACCAGCCGTAGGCCAGGAAGGTCACATAGGCCAGAACCACCTTTTCCTTCCCGCCGCCCCGGATATAGTCGGCCAGCACCTGGGTGCTGTCCTCCAGGTAAACTCTGGTAAACATGGACAGGGAGAGAATCTCCTCATCCAGCACGTAGCTGTCCATGCCAAAGCCCTCCAGGCCTTTGCGCACCGCCATCATGCTCTCCACGGAGCCCAGATAATTTTCCCGCAGATAGGTTAAAATCACCTCGTCATATTTTCCCTGGAAAAATACGCTGGCAGCCAGAGCCAAAAGCTCCTCCTGCTCCACATACTCCCGCTCCACAATCATCCGGCTGCAGAGCTTCAGAAGCGTAACGGAGCCGCAGCCCTCGAAGCCGTAGCGGCAGCCCAGGTTAAAGGCCTTGTCATACATGCCCCGGTCTACCAGGATTCGGATCAGCTCCACCCGGTCCACCTGGACAAACTCCTCCACATTCAGCCGGCGCAGGCATCCGTCCAGAGTCAGATCATCCCCGTGGGCTCCGTAGTACTCCAGCAGCTTCTTTCTCACGCGCAGCTTATACTCCTCCCGGAAGGCAGCGGACTCCGTGATCTGCTGGAAACAGCTCAGATTTCCTGCGGTCACCGCCGTGTCGTCCAGGTCTGTGCGGCACACGTGCAGCAGCAGTCCCGGATTTTCCACACCCAGGCGGACGCACTGTTTTACCAGCTCCCGGTTGTCCAGGAGAGGCTGGTAATTGTAGTCGATGGTGGCCACATAGCGCCGCCGCTTCTCGTCCTCGAAGAGAATCCGGGCGTCCCTGGTGTAGATAGAGACGTAGGCCACCCCCTCCATGCAGGGCACAGCCTGCTCCTGCTCCAGGGCCCCGTGGCAGACGATCACCCGGCGTACCTTGGGATCATCACAGTAGAGCCGGTTCACGAAGAGAAGCTTTGCCATGGCCTCCCCCTCCTCCCGGTCTTTCAGCTCCCGGATGAATTCCTGGTAAATCACCGCGTAATTTTCGTTGATGGCCCCCTTCTTCAGCTGCTCCCGGGCGAAGGCCTCCATGGCCTCCCGGTAGCTCTGGTAAGTGGCCTTGTCCTCGTTTTTGTTGCAGATAACATTGGCGTAGACCATGGCCTTCTTCCGGCTGCTCAGGGTATTGTTGTAAGCAAAATACATGCGGATAACCCGGGGAAGAATCTCCCGGTATCCCTCATCCATGGTCTCTATATAGTACTCGTACAGACGGGTGATGCGCAGCTTCTCCTCCACCGCCCGGGCATACCAGCGGAAATATTCCTTCTTTCCCGGCTTGCCCTTCATAATCAGCTTGCAGATGGCATCCAGCACGTCGGTTCCCCCGAAGGCGTCGTAGCCGGCGCTTAGGATCTGATAGACCCGCTCATCATACTGCTTCAGATAGGTGGACAGGTGGGCAGTCCTTCTCACCAGTTCCTGGGTCAGAAGTCCTCTCCTTCTGGCGAACTGCAGAGTTTGAATCAGGAAGGGCGTCAGCTTCCGCAGCAGGCTCTCCTCCTGGCGCAGCACCTGGCAGGCCTGCTGGTACAGGAAGGGGCTGGTGCCCCCGATCTCAAACTGTTTTTCCATCAGATAGAGCTGCTTCACCGGGGAACTCAAGAGCTCCTCCTGGGTGCGCAGCACCAGCATCAGTAGAAGGATACTGTCCGGCCGCCGCTTGTAGAGCAGCTCAATGCGCTCCGGGGCGGACACCTCACCTTCCTCCAGCATGTCCAGCTCCCGGGCCAGATAGAGGTAGGCTCCCTCCAGCTCCTCCTCCCTGGGCCCAAAGGCACGCTTTTTCAAAGGCTCCAGAAGCTCCCAGGCCTGCTGATTTCTCTCGGCAGAGTATTCCAGATAAGCCTGCCAGAGCTGATGCCCCATCTCATAGCAGCCCGCATCCATGAGCTCCCCCAGGGCGGCCCTGGTTTTATGCTCCCAGTCCCGGTAGTCCATCCGGTGCATGGAGAGCTCCAGATAGTCCCTGGTCATCTGGAAATTTTTTGCCTTCTCCAGATCCCTCATGTTCAGCTGATAATCATTTTCCCCGGAGGCCGTCACCCGAAACTCCAGGGTCCCGTACACATGCTTCAGCCGTATCTTTCCATACTTCCTGCCCCGGCCCAGCCGATCCCGGCGAACGATATACTCCAGGCCATAGACGCTGCCGATGAAATCCTCCGAGGTGATTACCTTCTTCTCCACCTCCAGGAAATCTCCCACAACCTCCACCTCCAGCCTGAGGTAGCCCCAGGTATTTTTGTAGAGGTAGACGGAATCCTTCTGGGAATTCTTCAGCTTCAGCAGCTCCCTCTCCTCCTTGTCCAGAGACAGGGACATGGGCTCCTTCTTGCCGGCCCCGATGAGAAATTCCTCCATATGCTGGTAAGTTACCGGGTTCTGGGACATCCCCCGGTACAGGGACTGATATTTTCTGTCCCTGTCCTTCAAAAGCCCCAGAAAGCTGTCGCTGGTGAAGAGCCTAAAGGCCTCCCGGTAATCCTTCTGGGCCAAGTGGACAAACTCCGTCAGGGTGCGGATCCGCCCCTGGGAGGTGGTAATCTGCTTCCCCTCCACCTGCACGGAAACCGGAACCCGGTACTCTCCGATACTGCTGCTGATGACAATTTCTCCGGTGCAGACGCTGTCCGCCGGAAGTCCCTCCACATCCACCCCCAGGGACAGATGGATGGCCTCCCCGGAGAACTTATCCTTATCCAGCAGAATCCGCCGGTTGGTGGCGGTGATCATCCCCTTGATTCTCTGATTGTCCTCCGCCCCAAAATACAGCTCTCCCCGGTAATTCTCCCCCCAGGCGGTACTCTCCCGGATCTCCTCCCGGGACAGCACCAGCTTAGGCGCCTCATATTCAAATCTTCCGTTTATCAACTGCTCCATTCTTCTCTTCAAAACGATTCCCCCGTATGAATCTCTTGCACTCCCGCTCGTATCTAGTTATAATTGAAGTGGGAATTCTCTGTCAACGATTGTCAGCCGGCCCTCCGGCTTTGACGATAGTTAAATTATACACTACAAAAAACGGGGATGCAACCACAGGAATTCCGGCAATAATCCCCAAAGGAGGCGAAAATATGCCAGAAGCACGGGACCACTTTCATGGAAGTGATTTAGAAAAAATCGAAGCCATTTATCATATTAAAAAGGAGGATATCGTCAGCTTTTCCGCCAACGTAAATCCCCTGGGAATCTCGCCCAGAATCCGCCGGGAGCTGGCCGATCATCTGGACGTGATCTCCCGCTACCCGGACCGGGAGTATACAGCCCTGCGCTGTGCCATGGCCGTCTACGCCGGCACAGAGCCGGATCACATTCTGGTGGGAAACGGGGCCACAGAGCTGATTTCCCTCTTTATTCAGAACCTGCAGCCGAAAAAGGCCCTGATTCTCGGGCCCACCTACTCCGAGTATGAGCGCGCCATCACTCTGGCCGGAGGCCAGACCAGCTGCTACCCCCTGCAGGAGGAGCAGAATTTCCAGATGGACGTCCGGGATCTCTGCAGCCGTCTGAGCGAGGATCTGGATCTGCTGGTGCTCTGCAATCCCAACAATCCCACAGGTACGGCTGTCAACCGCCAGTCTCTGCGGGAAATTTTCTCCGTCTGCAAAGGCCTGGGCATCACAGTGCTGGTGGATGAGACTTATGTGGAATTTACTCCCCAGGAGGCGGAAATTTCCGCCGTGCCCCTGACCGGCGAGTTTAAGAACCTGATTATCCTGCGGGGAACCTCCAAGTTTTTCGCCGCCCCGGGACTGCGCCTGGGCTACGCCATCACCGGAGATACCTCCCTGCTGACCAAGGCCGAGGGCCGCAAGGATCCCTGGGGCATCAACTCCATCGCGGAGCTGGCGGGACAGCTGATGTTCTCCGACACGGAATATATTCGCCAGACCCGGCAGCTGATTTTCGGGGAGCGCACCCGGCTGTATGAGGAGCTGTCCACCTGGGATTCCATCAAGCTGTACCCCACCATGGGCAACTACCAGCTGGTGCGGATTTTAAAGGAGGGCGTCACCTCCCGCCAGGTCTTTGAGCACTGTATCCGCCAGGGCCTGATGATCCGCGACTGCTCCAACTTCCCCACCCTGGACGACCGCTATTTCCGGTTCTGCTTTATGCTGCCCCAGGATAACGACCGGCTGGTGCAGGCCCTCAGAGAGATTCTGTAAAAAGCTGCCTTCGGGATGTTCATTTCGGCATTGCTGACATTCATTTGTCTGATTTGCCGCAGCCAATAACCCATAAAAAGAGGTTGTTACATTATTCGATATTCTCGTATATTTACGCATTTGTACTCAGCCTGCGCTCACCTTGAGCCTCTGGTCTCAAGGTTGTGCTCGGCGAATTCACACAAACTGCATAAATATACGGAAATATTCGCTAAATGCAACAGCCTCTTTTTCTTTACACATTTAATTTGAATGCTGACACGCAGGTCTTTTCCGCTGTCCTTCCTCAGGCCTCGTCGATGGCCTTGCCGATATCGTGCCGGTAATATTTATTTCCAAACTGCACCAGCTCCTGGGCCTTGTAGGCGTTGGCCCGGGCTTCCTTTAAGTCCGCTCCCAGGGCGGTAACCCCCAGCACCCGGCCTCCGTTGGTGACAATCCGGCCTTCCTGATCAAACTTCGTTCCCGCATGGAAGACAAAGCAGTCCTCCCGATCCTTGAATTTCTCCAGACCGCTGATGGGATAGCCCTTCTCGTAGGATACGGGATAGCCGTCGCTGGCCAGAACCACGCAGACCGCCGCGTTATCCGCAAATTTCAGGTCAATCTGATCCAGGGTTCCGTCCACGCAAGCCTGGCACACCTCAATCAGATCATTTTCCATCCGGGGCAGCACCACCTGGGCCTCGGGATCTCCAAAGCGGGCGTTGTATTCCAGCACCTTGGGTCCCTCCGGGGTCAGCATCAGGCCGAAGAAAATGATTCCCTTAAAGGGACGGCCCTCCGCCGCCATGGCGTCCACGGTGGGCTGATAAATATATTTCTGGCAGAATTCATCCACTTCCTTTGTGTAGAAGGGGCTGGGGGAAAAGGTTCCCATACCGCCGGTATTTAAGCCCGTGTCTCCGTCCCCGGCCCGCTTGTGATCCTGGGCGGAGGTCATGGTTTTGATGGTCTTTCCGTCCACAAAGGACAGCACGGACACCTCCCGGCCGGTCATAAATTCCTCAATGACCATCTCATTTCCGGCAGAGCCGAACTTCTTATCCAGCATGATTTCCTTCACGCCCTCCAGGGCATCCTCCAGGTTCTGGCAGATCAGCACGCCCTTGCCCAGGGCCAGGCCGTCGGCCTTTAACACGATGGGGAATTTTGCCGTCTTCAGATATTCCATGGCTTTCTCAGGGTCAGTGAAATTCTCGTAGGCCGCCGTGGGAATATGATACTTCTTCATCAAATCCTTGGAAAATGCCTTGGAGCCCTCCAGGATAGCCGCATTTTTCCGGGGCCCGAACACCCGCAGGCCCTGCGCCTCGAACACGTCCACAACGCCGCCCACCAGGGGATCATCCATACCCACGATGGTCAGGTCAATGCCCTCCTCCCGGGCAAAGGCTGCCAGCTTGTCAAACTCCATGGCTCCAATATTTACGCACTGGGCATACTCTGCGATTCCCGCATTTCCCGGGGCACAGTAGAGCTTCTCCACCAGGGGACTCTTGGCTGCCTTCCAGGCCAGAGCGTGCTCCCGACCGCCGCTTCCAATGATTAATACTTTCATCTCTTCTACTCCTTTATCTGTACCAGGCCCTCCGCCACGGACACCCTTCCGTTGGCAATCAGGTCAATGGCCTTGGGCATAATCACCCACTCCGCCTGTTCCATCACCCGCCGCTGCAGCACCTCCGGGGTATCTCCCGGAAGGATTTCCACCGCCTTCTGCAGAATAATGGGGCCCGTGTCCGTACCCGCATCCACAAAATGAACCGTAGCTCCCGTCACCTTCACTCCCCGGGCCAGAGCGGCCTCATGGACCTTTAGCCCGTAATAGCCTGTGCCGCAGAAGGAAGGAATCAGAGCCGGGTGAATATTGATGATCCGGTTGGGGTAAGCCTCCACCATCTCCGGGGGAATCACCACCAGGCAGCCCGCCAGCACCACCAGATCCGGCTGATGGGACTGAATGGTCTCCAGCAGCGCCCGGTTAAAGGCCTCCCGGTTCTCGTAATCCTTAGGGGAAACGCAAACCGCGGGGATCCCTGCCTTCTGGGCCCGGGTCAGGGCGTAGGCATTTTTATTGTTGCTGACGACGACGGAAACCTTTGCGTTGGTGATGGTTCCCTTGTCAATGCCGTCCAGAATAGCCTGGAGATTCGTTCCGCCTCCGGACACTAAAACTGCCAGCCTCAGCATAACTCCACACCCTTCTCTCCGGCCTCAATCTTGCCAATCACATAGGGGGTATCTCCGGCGGCCTTGATGGCCTCCATGGTTTTCTCCACATCAGCAGCGTCCACCGCCACAATCATGCCGATACCCATGTTGTAGGTATTGTACATCATCTGCTCGGCGATGTCTCCCTTCTTCGCCATCAGGGTAAAGATGGGCGGAATGGGGTAGCTGTCCTTCTGAATCACAGCCTTGACTCCGTCCTTTAACATCCGGGGCACATTCTCATAGAAGCCGCCGCCGGTGATATGGCTGCAGGCCTTCACAGTGATTCCCGCCGCCTTTATGCTCTTTAAGGCTTTCACATAAATCCGGGTGGGGGCCAAAAGGGTCTCGCCCAGGGTGGCTCCCAGCTGGTCATAGTAAGTCTCCAGGGATTCCCGGGTCATCTCAAAGACCTGGCGCACCAGGGAAAATCCGTTGCTGTGCACGCCGGAGGAGGCCATGCCAATCAGCACGTCCCCGGCCTTCAGATTCTCTCCGGTGATCATATCCTTTTTATCGCACACGCCCACAGCAAAACCAGCCAGATCGTAATCCTCCTCCGGCATAAGGCCCGGATGCTCTGCGGTCTCGCCGCCGATCAGCGCCGCCTCAGACTGCAGGCAGCCCTCCGCAACACCCTTTACAATAGAAGCGATCTTTTCCGGATAATTCTTCCCGCAGGCAATATAATCCAGGAAAAACAGGGGCTCGCCGCCGGCACAGGCAATATCGTTGACGCACATGGCTACCGCGTCGATGCCGATGGTATCGTGCTTGTCCAGAATAATGGCCAGCTTCACCTTAGTTCCGCAGCCATCGGTTCCGGAGAGCAGCACCGGCTCCTCCATCTCCTTAATCTTTGCCAGAGAGAAGGCTCCCGAAAAGCCTCCCAGGCCTCCCAGCACCTCTTCCCGCATGGTCTTTTTCACGTGCTCCTTCATCAGCTCCACAGACTTGTAGCCCGCTTCGATATCTACGCCCGCTTTCTTATAATCCATAATTTCCTCCATAATAAGAGTCTTGACCTCCGGCAGCGTTTGGGCTCCCGGTGTTCCTTCGGCATGAATTGCCGAGCACAGCTTCGAGACTGCAGGCTCGAAGTGAGCGCAGGCTGAATGTCAAAGGAATACCGAAGGCTTAACCGCCGCTGGAGGAAACAGCTCTGTTATTTTGTGTAGTTTTTGTAGCCCACTTCCTGCAGCTTCTCGTCCTTGGCCACCACCTGGTTTTTCATCTCCTCAGTGTAGGCCTTGAGTCTTGCTAAGATCTCCCCATCGGAGGTGGCCAGAATCTTGGCCGCCAGAATTCCGGCATTGGCGCCGCCGTTGATGGCCACGGTGGCCACGGGGATGCCAGAGGGCATCTGTACGATGGAGTACAGGGAATCCCGGCCGCCCAGGGAGGTGGTATGCATGGGGATACCAATCACCGGCATGGGGAAAATAGCCGCGCACATGCCCGGCAGATGGGCTGCCATCCCGGCTCCGGCGATGATCACCTTGAAGCCCTTCTCCTCCGCGGTCTTGGCGTATTCAAAGAACACATCCGGCTCCCGGTGCGCGGAAATAATCTTCATCTCATATTCAATACCGAATTTCTCCAGCATGTCGGCGGCTTTGCTCATCACCGGCATATCAGAGTCGCTTCCCATCACAATTCCAACCTTTGCCATGGTATCTCTCCTTTTCTTATGGTTATTTATTAATCTTACTTATAAGTAGGTTTTATAAATTCATTCCCACTTATTAGTAATTGTACTAAGTCAAAATGCGCTTGTCAATAGAATTGTAGCGCCCGGCATTTTTTTATCTCTATGGGCCTTCTGCACCAGATGAGGGCCAATAAGACCTTGCGCCCTGCTGTCAGATGTGCTATATTGATAATAGAAAAGGAGTAACCGCCCACAAAGTGGTTAGCCTCATAGTGTGACAATAAGCCTACCTAATCCGCCAAGATTACAAGGTAGGCTTATTTATTTTCGCTTGTTGTTCCTATCAGTATAGGCAAGCAGCGCAACCAGAAACGAACCGCCCAAAAATAACAGGCTTAATACTTCGTATGTATCCATTTGCACCACCTCCCCTCTTTTTCAAGTGTAGGGAGGCCACCACCTTGTAACACGATTACTCCATAAAGAAAGTATAGCACAACTCCCCAGGCTCTGCAATCTATAGCCCTCTGACTATCCTCGGCAACGAGAGATCATCATTTATCGGCAACGCCCCTTGACCCGCCGCCCTGTTTATGCTATACTATCACCCGTTGCAAAGCCCATCAAAACCAAGGTCTATAGGGCTTTCCGGCGGTCACCGCCGTAAAATGTGCCGAGTGTTCGAGACCTTCCACTCGTAAAACAAAACTAAAGGAGAAAACAGAATATGAAAAACAAGCGTGTAACTTACTTGACTCAGGCAGCCATGATTGCCGCCCTGTATGTGGTGCTGACATTTGTCTTTGCCCCCATCAGCTTCGGAGAAATTCAGGTTCGGATTTCGGAGATACTGACTGTTCTGCCGATCTTTTCGCCGGCCGCCATCCCGGGACTGTTCGTGGGCTGCTTTCTGGGCAACATCCTCGGCGGAGCTATCCTGCCGGACGTGGTCTTTGGCAGCATCGCCACACTGCTGGGCGCCCTGGGAACCTACTGCCTCAGAAAGCAGCTCAAAGTTCTGGCCCTGCTTCCTCCGGTGATCGCCAACATCTGCGTTGTGCCCTTCGTGCTTCGCTATGCCTACGGCGTCGCGCTGCCCATCCCCTTCCTGATGCTGACCGTGGGCGTGGGAGAGGTCATTTCCTGCGAACTTCTGGGAAATGTGCTGGTGGCTGTACTGAGCAAATATAAAAACAGGATTTTCGCCTCCGCTGAGGCGTAAACCCGGAAATACCGCATAATTAAAGGGACTGCTGCAATTAGCGAATATCTCCGTATATTTATGCAGCTTGTGCTCGGTAATTCGCACAAGTGCAAAATATACGGGAATATCGTAATTGCAGCAGTCCCTTTATCTTTTTTTGTTATTTCTGTCCGTAGTAAGCGTTTGCCCCGTGCTTCCGGTAGTAATGCTTATCCTGCAGCTCCTGGGGTGCCGGCTGTACTTTGGGATTAATCATCTCGCAGCGGGCAGCCATCTTAGCCACTTCCTCCAGAACCACCGCATTGTGAACAGCCTCATGGCCGTCCTTGCCCCAGGTGAAGGGTCCGTGATTCTTACAGAGCACTGCGGGAACCGCCTCGTAATCCTTGTCCTTGAAGTAGTCCACGATCAGAAGTCCCGTGTTCTTCTCATATGCGCCCTCGATCTCCTCCTTGGTCAGGCATCTGGCGCAGGGAATCTCTCCGTACATATAGTCCGCATGGGTAGTTCCGTAGCAGGGAATTCCCCGTCCGGCCTGAGCCCAGCTGGTGGCCCAGGGAGAGTGAGTATGTACCACGCCGCCGATCTTGGGGAATGCCTTGTAGAGCTCCAGATGGGTGGGCGTGTCGGAGGAGGGATTGTATTTTCCCTCGATCTTATTTCCCTCCAGGTCCATAATCACCATGTCGTCGGGGGTCAGGATATCGTAATCCACACCGCTGGGCTTGATGGCAAAGTACCCGGTCTCCCGGTCGATCTGGCTTACATTGCCCCAAGTGAAGGTCACAAGACCGTACTTGGGCAGCAGCATATTCGCCTCATACACTTGTTTTTTCAGCTCTTCTAACATCTTATTCTCCTCCAGTTCTGGGGGTGTTGCATTATTCGATATTCTCGCATATTTATCCATTTGTACTCAGCCTGCGCTCACCTGGAGCCTGTAGTCTCCAGGATGTGCTCGGCAAATTCGTACAAACTGCATAAATATGCGAGATATTCGTTAATTGCAACAACCCCGAAATTATTCTCATCTGTCCTCAGGCCTGGTATGCGCTTTTACCCTCAGGCCAGAAAATCCACTGCCGCCTCCTCGATGGGCAGTCCCTTCTTGTAGCGCTCGATAAACAGGTTAAAGCTCTTTACATCCGCAGCGTCGGGCTCCATCTGGCTGCCCTTCTGGCCGGCAAATACCCGCTTCTCCAGGTAAGCGTCCAGGCTCTCGCCCTCAGCCTTATCCTTCATGTAGGCGGCCAGCAGGGCAATTCCCCAGGCGCCGCCCTCCCCGGCGGTCTCCATCACGGACACGGGAGCGTCGATGGCGGCTGCCATGATCTTCTGACCCACGCCCTTGGTCTTGAACAGTCCGCCGTGGCCCAGCATGGAATCAATCTGCACGCCCTCCTCCTTCAGCAGGATGTCCAGACCGATCTTAAGGGCGCCCAGAGCGGTAAACAGGTTAGCCCGCATCAGGTTGGCCAGGCTGAACTTGCCGTCAGGCTGGCGCACCAGCATGGGACGGCCCTGGGTGAAGCCGGTGATATGCTCTCCGGAGAAATAGTTGTAGGCCAGCAGGCCGCCGCAGTCCTCGTCCGCCTCCAGGGCTTTATTGTAAAGGACGGAGAACAGCTTGTTCATATCCACCTGGATGCCGAAGGACTCCGCAAACTCCTTGAAGAGATTTACCCAGGCATTCAGATCGGAGGTACAGTTCTGGCAGTGAACCATAGCCACCAGGTCTCCGGCGGGAGTGGTCACCAGATCCAGCTCCTCGTGAACCTTGGCCAGCTCCTTCTCCAGCACCACCATGGCAAATACAGAGGTACCTGCGGACACATTTCCGGTGCGGCGGGCTACGCTGTTGGTGGCCGCCATTCCGGTTCCCGCGTCACCCTCCGGCGGGCACAGGGGGATTCCCGCCTCAAGCTTTCCGCTCACATCCAGAAGCTTAGCTCCCTCCGGAGTCAGGGTGCCGGCGGAATCTCCCGCCACCAGAACCTTGGGCAGAATATCTCCCAGCTTCCAGGAGAAGCCCTTGTCCTTCACCTTCTCGTCAAACTGCTGGATCATCCGGGCATTGAAATCCCTGGTGGCCGTGTCGATGGGGAACATGCCGGAGGCCTCGCCCACGCCCAGAACCTTCTGACCGGTGAGTTTCCAGTGTACGTACCCGGCCAGGGTGGTGAAGAAGTCCACATCCTTCACGTGCTCCTCTCCGTTTAAGATGGCCTGGTACAGATGGGCAATGCTCCATCTCTGGGGAATGTGGTAGGCAAACAGCTCCGTCAGCTCCTCGGAAGCCTGTCCCGTGATATTGTTTCTCCAGGTGCGGAAGGGCACCAGAAGATTGCCCTCCTTGTCAAAGGCCATATAGCCGTGCATCATGCCGGAAAATCCGATGGAGCCGATTTTTGTGAGCTCCGTGCCGTACTTGGCCTGCACATCCTTCACCAGATCTGCGTAACAGTCCTGGAGTCCCGCCCAGATCTCCTCCAGAGAGTAGGTCCAGATATTGTCCACCAGGCTGTTCTCCCAGTCGTGGCTGCCGGAGGCGATGGGCGCATGGGTGTCGTCAATGAGCACCGCCTTGATTCTGGTGGAGCCAAACTCAATGCCCAGAGCCGTTTTTCCAGCTTCGATCAACTCTTTTACTTTTGCTGCATCATTCATCCTTGTAATCCTCCCATACATTTTCCTTTTCATTGCAAGACGGCCGGGCGGCCAGAAATCTCACCTTCCTGCCCGTCCGGCCGTCCTGTCTTACGCTTTATCTATAGAACACAGAGTTCCATTTCAGCTCGTTCTTGAACTGGCGGATCGTGGTATCCTTGTCAATGTAAACAGCCTCGATTCCCATGGCTGCCGCCCAGTCACCCATCTGCTCTGCAGTCAGGTCGTAGGAGAATGCCGTATGGTGAGCGCCTCCTGCCAGGATCCAAGCCTCAGCTCCTGTGTACAGGTCAGGCTGCGGGGTCCAGAATGCGGTTGCCACCGGCAGCTTGGGCATGGGTTTTTCCACCTTCTTGCAGTCAACCTCGTTGATAATCAGGCGGAAGCGGTTGCCCAGATCGATCAGGGAAGTTGCCACTGCCGGGCCTTCCTTGGAGGTAAATACCAGACGGGCCGGATCCTCCCGGTCTCCCATGCTCAGGGGATTAACCTTGATGCCGATGGGGCCGTCCGCGATGGTGGGGCAAACCTCCAGCATATGGGCCTGCAGGATTCCCTCTTTTCCGGGAACCAGGTTGTAGGTATAATCCTCCATGAAGGAGGTACCCTTGGCATCCTTCACGCCTGCGGCCATAATCTTCATCAGACGAACCATAGCGGCAGTCTTCCAGTCTCCCTCGCCGCCGAAGCCATAGCCCTTCTCCATCAGTCTCTGGATAGCCAGGCCAGGCAGCTGCTTCAGAGCGCCCAGATCACCGAAATGGGTTACGATAGCCTGATAATTCTTCTCCTCCAGGAAGCGCTCGAAGCCCAGCTCGATCTGTGCCTGCACAGCCACATGCTGACGGAATTCCTTCTCGTCTCTTCCCTCCAGGATGATCTGATATTTGCTGTAGTACTCCTCCACCAGGGCATTGGTGTCCGCCTCAGATACGGCAGCCACTGCCTCTGCGATCTCATTAACCGGATAAGCGTCGATCTCCCAGCCAAACTTGATCTGTGCCTCTACCTTGTCGCCTTCGGTAACGGCCACATTTCTCATGTTGTCGGCCACACGCATAACGCGGATATGGCTGCTCTCCATGATACCTACTGCGGTGCGCATCCAGGAAGCTACCTTCTCCTGCACCTTCTTGTCACTCCAGTGTCCCACAACAACCTTGCGCTCAATGCCCATGCGGGTCACAATGTGGCCGTACTCCCGGTCACCGTGAGCAGACTGGTTCTCATTCATGAAATCCATATCGATGGTGTCATAGGGGATCTCCTGGTTAAACTGGGTGTGCAGGTGCAGCAGGGGCTTTCTGTACTCCTGCAGTCCTAAAATCCAGGATTTTGCCGGGGAGAAGGTGTGCATCCAGGTGATTACGCCGGCGCAGTTCTCATCAGCGTTGGCCTCGTTGAAGGTCTGGCGAATCATGGCGTTGGTCAGCAGGGTGGGCTTCCACACGATCTCATAGGGGAACATGCCGGATTTGTTCAACTCTGCCACCATAATCTTGGAATGCTCTGCCACTTTCTTCAGGCACTCATCTCCGTACAGGTCCTGGGAGCCTGTACAAAACCAAAATTTATAATCTCTTCCTGTTTTCATGGTCACTGCCTCGCTTTCTGTTTCCATCTCCTTCAGCTGATCCGCCGCAGGAGGAAATCACTTTTTATCCCGATCCTTGGATGAAATATGTGCGATCACAGACTCTCTCACCTGGAGCCGGGGGGTAAATTCATAGGTTGCGTTAAAGGCGGGATCCTCCAGCATTTTCAGCAGATTCTCCGCCACCCGCTGGCCTAACACTTCCATCGGATGAGCCACGGAAGTCAGCGGCACTGCGTTCAGCCCGGCCATCTCCGAATTATCTACCCCGGTGATGGAGAGATCCTCCGGAATCCGGATACCCTCCTCCTGGCAGATTTCCGTCAGGGCGTGGGCTACCTCATCATTGTAGCAGACACAGGCGCTGCATCCCTTCAGCCGCCTGAGAATCCTCTCCCGGCTTCCTCCAAGATGCTGCTGCTCCTCCGTGTCAATCCAGGTCACCCGGCTCTCTCTCACCGGACGCCCCGCCTCCTTCAGCGCCTGCAGATACCCCTGGTAGCGCCTGAGGCCCTGGCCGTCATCCAATTTAAATATTCCTGCAATCTTTGTATGCCCCTGGCGGATCAAATACTCTGTGGCAATTCTGCCCGCCTCCACATCGTTCATGCTGACATGGGGGATATCCAGCTCAGGGTAGTAGCTGTGGAAAAAGAGAATCGGTATTCCCTGTCTCTCGAGCTTCCTGTAGTATTCCACGTTGGGACTGGGAAGTCCGCTCATTACCGGCTCGATAATCATGGGCCCTCCCTGATTCTCCTCCAGCAGGCGGCACAGGATCCGCCGCTCCGTCTCCAGCTGATTGCTGGTAAACATGATGCGGATCGCGTAGTCCTCCCGCTCCAGGATCTTGGCCATGGCCTGAAGGATCCTGGGGAAAATATATCCGTCCACGTAGGTACTGATAATTGTCACCACTCTGGTGGAAAGGTCTCTGCTTTCCCTCCGCCGGTTCTCCCGGACGAAGTTTCCGCTGCCCTGAACAGACTCCAGCACACCCTCTCTTGCAAGTATGGAGAGTGCATGGCGGACAGTCTGCCGGCTGATCTGAAAGATGGCGCTGATCTCATTCTCCGATTCCAGCTTATCTCCCGCCTTCAGCTCACCGGCAGCCACCCGGCTTTGAATCCATTTCACTACCTGCTGATACTTTGCTGTCCTCGACACACTCATATTGCCTGCTTCCTCTCTGATTACGAAAGTATTACCATCCACAATTTTAGAGGAAGTTTCCGGAAAAATCAACCTATATCAGCCTTTTTTATTCTTAGTTACCACATCCAGAACTACGGCGCCCAGCAGGACGGCACCCTTAACCACCTTCTGGAAATCTGTAGACAGTCCGCACATGGACATACCATTGTTCAGGACACCCATAACGAGAGCACCTACAACGGCTCCGATTACGGTACCAACACCGCCGGCTGCAGCAGCGCCACCGATGTAGCAGGAAGCGATAGCATCCATCTCAACGCCGTCGCCCATCTTCGGGTTAGCGGCTCCCTGGCGGGCAGCCAGCATCAGACCTGCGATGGCAGACAGAACGCCCATGTTCACATATACCCAGAAGAATACCTTCTTGGTATTAATACCGGACAGACGGGCAGCCTTGGCATTTCCGCCCAGAGCGTAGATCTGACGGCCGGCCACAGTCTGGCTGGTGATAAACTGATAAATAGCTACGATAACGCCCACAACCAGCAGCTGGATGGGAACACCGTTATTCTGACCCAGCTTGATGAAGAAGAACCATACGATACCGATGATCACAACATCCTTTACGATCATCTGCCAGGGCACTACATTGGCGAAGCCGTACTTATTGTTGGTCTTGATGCTCTTAAGCTCCATGAATACCACGCATACGGTCACAACGATGGCGATGATCACACAGATCAGATCCAGGGTTCCCTCTCCGAAGGGAATCTTGATGGTGGGCAGGAAACCGGTACCGATGAAGGTGTAGCTCTTCGGCAGAGGTCCTACTGTCTGAGACTGCAGCAGGGTGTAGGTAAGTCCGCGGCCCATCAGCATGGTGGCCAGGGTTACAACGAAGGGCGGGATATTCAGGTAAGCGATGAAGAAGCCGGCGAAGAGGCCGATTCCCAGACCGATGGCCAGAGCTACCAGCCAGGCCAGGCCCACTGCCATGTTCTGCTCCATAACCAGCTTGCCGGACACAGCGGCGCAGAGGGCTACCACGGAGCCTACGCCCAGGTCGATGTTACCAGTCAGTACGCAGAGCAGCATACCGGTGGCCAGAATGATGATGTAACCATTCTGCATGATCAGGTTGTTGATGTTGACGGGGGTAGCGTTAGATCCGTCGGTTATCCCATAAAAAATCAAGAAAATAATAATCAAAGCCGCGATCATACCGAAGGACTTCAAGTCAAGATTGACGTATTTCTTCTTGTTTTCCATTACTTCACTTCTCCTTTTTCCTTATTGTTGTGCGCCATAACACACTTCATAATCTCTTCCTGGCTCAGCTCATTCTTGTGCAGCTCTCCAGCGATCTGCCCCTCATTAATGACATAAACCCTGTCACAGGTGCCGATAACCTCCGGCATCTCGGAAGAAATAACAATCACAGCCTTACCCTGCTTCGCCAGCTCATTGATGACGCAGTAGATCTCGTACTTGGCGCCCACGTCGATGCCTCGGGTGGGCTCGTCCAGAATCAGCACATCCGGCTGGGTCAGCATCCATTTGGCCAGAACTACCTTCTGCTGGTTACCTCCGGAGAGGGAACCCACCGTCTGGTTGATGGAGGTGGCCTTCACGTTGATCCGCTTCTTGTAGTCCTCTGCGGCCACGTTCTCTTCATTTTTATTTACAATACCGTTTTTGGAGAAATAATCCCGCATGGCGGCCATGGTCATGTTGTGCTTGATATCGTCGATCAGCACCAGACCGTAGGTCTTCCGGTCCTCAGAGGTGTACGCAATCTTATTCTTGATACAGTCCCGAACCGTCTTCGTGCTGACCTTCTTGCCGTGCATGTAGACCTCACCGGTGATCTTCTGGCCGTAGGAATGTCCGAAGAGACTCATGGCGAACTCTGTACGGCCGGCGCCCATCAGTCCTGCCAGTCCCACAACCTCTCCGGCCCGCACCTTAATGTTGATGTTCTTTAACACCTGCTTGTCGGAAATCTCAGGGTGGTACACACTCCAGTTCTTGACCTCCATAACCACGTCGCCGATGGGACAATCCACCCGCTCCGGGTAACGATTGGTCAGCTCACGTCCAACCATGCCCTTGATGATTCGGTCCTCGGTGAACTCATCCACGCCCTTGTACATGGTCTCGATGGTGTGGCCGTCACGGATAACCGTGATGGCGTCCGCCACATAGCTGATCTCGTTCAGCTTGTGGGAGATGATGATACAGGTAACGCCCTTCTTCTTCAGATCCAGCATGATCTCCAGCAGCTGGGCAGACTCCTCATCATTCAGGGCCGCGGTGGGCTCGTCCAGAATTAGCAGGTCTACGTTCTTGGCCATGGCCTTGGCAATCTCAATCAGCTGCTGCTTTCCAACGCCCAGGCTGTTTACCGGAGCTTTCAGGTTCTCATTCTCCAGTCCCACATGGGCCAGAACCTCTTTGGCCTTTCCTCTGGTCTGGTTCCAGCTGATGACGCCTCTCATGGTGGTCTGCTCATTTCCCATGAACACGTTCTCGGCGATGGACAGGTAGGGGCTTAACGCCAGCTCCTGGTGGATGATAACGATGCCCTTGGCCTCGCTGTCCTTGATTCTGTGGAACTTACAGGTCTCGCCCTTGTAGACGATATCTCCCTCGTAGGTACCGTAGGGGTACACGCCGGAGAGCACGTTCATCAGGGTGGACTTTCCCGCTCCGTTCTCGCCGCAGAGAGCATGGATCTCGCCCTTTTTGACCTTCAGGTTAACATCGTCCAGAGCCTTCACACCAGAAAATGCCTTTGTGATGTGATTCATTTCCAAAATGTATTCGGACATGCCTTTCCCTCACTCCTTTTCTTTTTTATTTTT
>DVHU01000055.1 GCA_018711815.1 Candidatus Egerieimonas intestinavium | reverse complement strand
AGCAGAAGTTCCGACAAGACAATTATACATATCTGTTTCTTATCAAAGAAGAATTTTTCCCATAGACACAGAAAATTTTACGCCCTCCCTCACTTAATTGAGTGTCATCTGCGAATTTACTCGCTTAAAGCTGGATCTAATCCATATACTTCCCGCATGGATCTGTAATTCGCCGGATCTGTCGGGACAATGTTGATCTTATATGCATCATGCTTGATGCGGTCCAGGATTGCTTCTGAGAGGGGACTGTCATCGCCACCAAGCTGATCATACCAGCCATTGGAATCATACTGGGAACACTTTTTGGAAATGCAGTCTAAATATCCGCATTCCCTGAAATGCTGGAACAAGTGTTTATCTTTCATAGACTGGTGCCAATAGAATGAGATCGTATAATCTAGTTTAAACTGTTCGGCGTGTGAAGTTACAGATCTCCGCAAGAACTATACCAATTTAGTTATAATTATCAAACATAAATTCTATCTTGAGTCCGTACTCCCGTATATTCGTATTCTACAATATACAGCCCGGATACATTGGCTGAATTACATCTAATTGCGTTCCTATAAATAAAAAGGCATTCCCCCTCCAACCTTTCCCCTCCCTCCCGCGTCTAACAATTATCCCACCCCTGACAAATTTTGGGGAAAACCCTTGAAATTCCAGGGGGGGGGTATAATGGACATGAAGATGATTCAGACGGGGAGAGGAATTGCGGCGTATGGGTTGGAATACGGAAGAGGAAAAGAAAAAGGCAGCAGAGAGCCAGGAGGGAGGCGGCCCTCAGGAGGAGGGCCGAGCCCGGTTGGAGCTGAGCCGGTGGTTTTTTCTGATGGGACTGCTGCTGGCGGCGGCGCTCCGGGTGTTTTTTACGGTGTCTCTGCTGTGGGGATTAGTGATTTTTGAGGGAATTGCGGCTTTAGCGGCGGTAATTTTGAAAATCGTGGATAATAAGACATAAAAAATCAGATATTTATGGAAAATAAAGAGAAAAAGATTGACTATTAAAAGGGATCGAGGTAAAATAAGAATAACAAAAGACAGTAGGGTTTTCTTGTGAGAGGAGATGAGCGTATGTATAACAATGGAATGTTTTGGTTTACTCTCATCTGTTTGCTTCTGCTGACAGCAGTTTTTATTTACCAGATGAAGATTCGTCTCTATGGAGGGACGTCGGTTTTCCATAAGATCTGGTGCCTTATCCGCGGTGCATACTATAAAGTTACCAGCGTGGCCGGATTTGGAATCACAAAACTGCAGTCGAAAAACAGCCGAGAGCCGGAAGAGGAATTGCTGAACTATCCCTTAGCTGGCGGAGCTTCCCAAGGACACTGGGGAAGAGAGCATAGGTACGCTGAGGGGAGCAGAGAGAGCACCCGGGCGGAGCGCCGGGAGAGACAGTACAAAATGAAAATTCTGCGCTGAAGTTTTTATTCCGGAAGATGAAAGAAAGATAAAATAGGAGAAGTTCAAAGAGGATGCAAAAAATGATATAGCCTCCCGTATATTCGCACAAGCTGCACAAATATACGGGAGGCTTCAATCTGTCCTGCATCCTCTTGACTGTTAAGAGACTTTTCTCTCGCCAGGTAAAAAGCAGCACGGTAAAAGGCGCCGTTGAGACCGCGGACTATTTCACCGTGATCAGTTCATACTCCTTGGTTCCCAGACCCAGTTTTACGGCGTGATCCATGCAGACCATCCAGTTGGTCTCCGGGGCGATTTTATGGAAATGATCCCCGTGCTCCTGCTGGCGCTCTCCCAGCTGGCTGTTGGCGATAACCGGCTGACGGTTTACCGCGTCGGCGCAGGCCATATCCAGAGCCACCGGATCGAAGGAGGCGAACATGCCTACGTCCGGCACGATGGAGGCGTCGTTTTCCGCGTGGCAGTCACACTGGGGAGCCACGTCGATGACCATATTAATATAGAAGCAGGGACGATCCTGAATCACTGCCTTGGCGTACTCGGCCATTTTCTTGTTGAGAATATCGTTGGATTCATCCTGGGCAGGATTGATGGCATCCTGGGGACAGACGCCGATGCAGCGGCCGCAGCCCACGCATTTGCTGTGGTCGATGGAGGCCTTCTTGTCCATGACGGTGATGGCATCCTGGGCGCAGTTGCGGGTACACATTTTACAGCCGATGCAGGCTGCCTGATCCACGTAGGGCTTGCCGGCGCTGTGCATTTCCATTTTCCCGGCCCGGGAGCCGCAGCCCATACCAATATTTTTGAAGGCGCCTCCGAAGCCGGTGAGCTCATGGCCCTTGAAGTGAGCCAGGGAGATGAACACGTCCGCGTCCATGATGGCCCGGCCGATTTTGGCCTCCTTCACATACTCGCCGCCCTCCACGGGCACCAGGGCCTCGTCGGTTCCCTTCAAGCCGTCGGCGATGATCACGTGACAGCCGGTGGAGAAGGGGGTAAAGCCGTTTAAGTAGGCGGAATCAATGTGATCCAGGGCGTTCTTGCGGCCCCCCACATACAGGGTATTGCAGTCCGTGAGAAAGGGCTTGCCCCCCAGACTTTTTACCACATCCGCCACTGTCTTGGCGTAGTTGGGGCGAAGAAAGGCCAGGTTGCCGGGCTCGCCGAAGTGAATCTTGATGGCGGCATATTTTTTCTCGAAATCAATGGTGCCGATTCCGGCTTTCTTTATGAGCTTCTCCAGCTTCTGCTGCAGATTACAGGTGGAAGAAGTGCGCATGTCCGCGAAATAAACTTTTGATTTTTCCATGGGAATCCCTCCTTTAGCTTGCTGGAAATATTATAGCATTTTGGGAAAGTATCTTCAATCAGCTGGGGGAAAACTTTTGCGTTGCCGCCTAAGGTATGATAAAATAAACCCAGTGAAAGGATGAGTGCTATGGACGTGAGACAACTTTTGGAACAGGTGAAAACCGGGAAGGTGAGCCTGGAGGAGGCGGAACGCTATCTGAAGGACCTTCCCTATGAGGATATCGGCTGCGCAAAGCTGGATTACCACCGCTCCTTGCGCTCCGGCTTCGGCGAGGTGATTTACGGGCCGGGGAAGACGGTGGAGCAGATTGTCCAGATCTGCAGCCATTTTGCGGCCAGAAAGGCCAATGTGCTGGCCACCCGGGTGAGCCCCCAGCAGGCGGAGGCGGTGCAGCGGGTTCTTCCGGAGGCAGAGTATGAGAAGCTGGGCAGGACGCTGACTCTGCGGTTTGATGCGCCCAGGGACCTGGGCTTTGTGGCTGTGTGTACCGGGGGGACGGCGGACATTCCGGTGGCGGAGGAGGCGGCCAGGACGGCGGAATTTTTCGGCTGCCACGTGGAGCGGATCTTTGACGTGGGGGTGGCCGGTATTCACCGGCTTTTTGCTAAGCTGGAGATTTTGCGAAAGGCAAACTGCATTGTGGCGGTGGCCGGCATGGAGGGGGCCTTGGCCGGAGTTACCGCGGGCCTGGTGGAAAATCCGGTTATCGCTGTGCCCACCTCCGTGGGCTACGGGGCCAGCTTTCAGGGGGTGGCGCCCCTGCTTACCATGCTGAATTCCTGCGCCGAGGGAATCGGGGTGGTGAACATTGACAACGGCTTTGGGGCCGGGTACCTGGCGGCGCAGATTAACCGGCTGGCGGAGAAAAGCAGGTAAATTTAGCAAAAAAAGAATTAGCGGAAGGATAGGAGCGACATGAGCAAAAAGGTATTGTGGCTGGAGGGAAGCTCCGGTATCAGCGGAGACATGACTGTGGGCGCCCTGCTGGATTTGGGCGCCCGGGAAGAGATCCTGAGGCGGGAGCTGAAAAAGCTTCCTCTGGAGGGCTATGAGATTGTGGTGGGCCGCACAAAGAAGAGAGGGATTGACGCCTGCACCTTCCGGGTAAAGCTTACCCGGGAACAGCACCACCACCGGCATTACGGCGATATCGCCAGAATGTTGGCGGAGGCCGGGCTGGAGCCCCGGGTGGAGGAACTGGCCCAGAGGATGTTTTATCTGGTGGCCCGGGCTGAGTCGGAGGTTCACGGAGAGCCCCTGGAGCATGTGCATTTCCATGAGGTGGGCGCGGTGGACTCCATCGTGGATATTGTGGCCGCTGCGGCCTGTGTCTGGGATCTGGGAATTGCGGAGACAGCGGTGGGCCCCCTGCGGGAGGGCAGCGGCACGGTTATGTGCCAGCATGGGGAGATACCGGTGCCGGTTCCGGCCACGGTGAGGATCGCGGCGGACTGCGGACTCCGGCTGAACCTTACGGATATTCAGGGGGAGATGATTACCCCCACGGGAGCGGCCATAGCGGCGGCCCTGCAGACGCGGGAGCGCCGGCCGGAAAATTGCCGGATCCTGCAGGTGGGCGTGGGCGCCGGGGAAAAGGAATTCCATCATCCCAACGTGCTGCGGGCTTTCCTGTTGGAAGAGGAAGAGGAGGAGCAGGTCTTGGTGCTGGAGACTAATGTGGACGACTGTTCCGGGGAGCAGCTGGGCTATGTGCGGGAGCGGCTCCAGGAGCAGGGAGCTCTGGATGTGAGTCTTCTGCCGGCGGCCATGAAGAAGGACCGGCCGGGCTACCTGCTGCGGGTGGTGTGCCGCCGGGAGCAGAAGGATCAGCTGGAAGAAATCATCTTCCGGGAGACCACGACCATCGGGATCAGAAGCTTTCCCGCAGGACGGCGGGTGCTGGAGCGCCGGCTGGAGCAGGTGCAGGTGGCGGGCCTTCCTGTGACGGTGAAGGTGTGCCGCCTGGGGAAAGAGGAATTTTGCTATCCCGAGTACGAGGATGTGAGAAGAGCGGCGAAAGAGCTGGAGACCCCCTGGCGCGCAGTTTATGCGAGCGCCCAGGCGGAGGGCGGCAGGCTTCTGCAGGGAGAGGGACATAACCATGGACAGTAAAAAAATGCAGGTAATGGATAGGCTGGAGGCGCTGCTGGAAGAGGACTGCTGTGTGGCCTTTTCCGGAGGAGCGGATTCCAGCCTCCTGCTTTCTCTGGCCTGCGAGGCTGCCAGAAAGCGGGGCACAAAGGTTTTTGGGGTGCTGCTGGTGACAGCCCTGCATCCGGCGGCGGATCGGGAGACGGCCCGGAGAGTGGCCCGGGAAGTCGGCGCCCAGTACCGGGAGCTTTTTGTGGATGAGCTGGCAGAGGCCGGGATAGAGGACAATCCCCCGGATCGCTGCTACCGCTGCAAGCGCCAGCTCTTTGTGCGGCTCCTGGAGCTGGCCCGGAAATTGGGCTGCGGTGCCGTTTTGGAAGGAACCAACGGGGACGATCTGGGCCAGTACCGGCCGGGCCTTCGGGCCGTGCGGGAGCTGGGTGTGATCAGTCCCCTGGCGGAGGCCGGGCTTTCCAAGGAGCAGGTGCGGGCCTGGGCCCGGGAGAGGGGGATTTCGGTGGCTGATCGGCCGGCTTCCCCCTGTATGGCCACCCGGCTGCCCTACGGGGATCGTCTGGAGCTCTCTGTGCTGAAGCGGATCGAGGCTGGGGAATCTTACCTGAGGCAGGCGGGTTTTGCCCAGGTGCGGCTGCGGGTTCACGGCCAGGTAGCCAGGATTGAGGTGATGCCCGACCAGTTTGAACAGATCTTTAAGCAGGCGACGGCGATAGTTCGGGAGCTGAGAGCGCTGGGCTTTTCTTATGTGACGCTGGATCTGCAGGGATTTCGGTCCGGAAGTATGGATGAGCAGCTCAGTAAGGAGAATTTGTCATGAAGGTGAGAAAGCATTTTTATTTTTCCGGCTGGGTCCAGGGGGTGGGCTTTCGCTTTAAAGCCACCTATCTGGCCCGGAAGTATGGGCTGACCGGCTGGGTGCGAAACCTGTTTGACGGACGGGTGGAGATGGAGGCCCAGGGGGATCGTACGGTGATCAGCCTTCTGCTGGCCAAGCTGCAGCAGGACAGGTATATCAAAATAGAAGAGATTGATGAGCGGGAGCTGCCCCTGAAGGAGGGGGAGGGCGATTTTCGGGAGCGCTGGTGAGCTTCTGCTCTTGACGGAGGGGCTGCTGCAATTAACGAATATCTCACATGTTTATGCCGTTTGTACGAATTCGCCGAGCACATCCTGGAGACTACAGGCTCCAGGTGAGCGCAGGCTGAGTACAAACTGCATAAATATGCGAGAATATCGGATAATGCAGCAACCCCTTCGATTACTATAAGAAATTACGCAGATTTTACTAACCTTCCCCTCAAGCTCTGCGTCTAAGAAACAGCAGAGAGGAGGGACAGGATGGAAGAGATGAAGAAATCATCAGAGGAGAAACTGATAAAAAAGGCCATACGGGGCAGCGACCAGGCTTTTACCCAGCTGATTATGCACTACAAGGAGTACCTCTACCGGACGGCCTGGCTGTACTGCAAGGATCAGGAGGTTGCCCTGGAAGCGGTTCAGGAATGTGTGGCCCGGTCTTATGAGAAGATTGTGACCTTGCGGGAGCCGGCGCTGTTTCGCACCTGGCTGACCAGGATTTTGCTGAACGCGGTGACTGACCAATACCGGAAACAGTCCAGACTTATTTACCTGGAGGAGCAGCCGGAGCAGGCGGCCCGGGAGGAACACATCAGCCAGGAGGAGAAGATGGATCTCCATGCGGCGGTGGAGCGGCTGCCGGAAAAGCAGAGAGTGGCAGTTATACTCAAATATTTTCAGGATCTGAAGATTTCCGAAATAAGCGCCATTATGGAAATCCCCGAGGGCTCGGTGAAGGCCTATCTGCACCAGGCTCGGAAACGACTGAGGGAGGACCTGGGAAGGGAGGAAAATTATGCGTAAGACTTTTGAAATTCCCATACCGGAGGAGAAGCTGAATCAGGCGGTGATGCAGGGGATTCAGGAGGGGCAAAAAAGAAGAGGCAAAACAAGGCAAAGGTCTTCCGGGGGCTGGTGGAGCTCTCTTTTGACGGCGGCAGTGATTGCCCTGCTCTTGCTGCTTTCTCATTTTATGACGCCGGATGTTTTGCAGAAGCTTTTGGGAACCCAGGAGGATATTCCCCAGCAGCGGGTGGGGGCGGAGGGAGAATTCGAGCCCACAGAACTGCAGGAGATACCGGAGGAGGACCCCTCTGCCAGCAGCGCCTACAATGAGGATCTGGCCATAGAACTTACCGTCACCGACGTCTATTGCTGTGAGGATACTTTTTTGCTGGAGCTGGAGCTGGTCTCCAAGGAGTCCTTGAAGAGTCAGCTTCCCTATCTGAGAAATCTTCTGGTAAGCGCTCATGTGGGCTGGGAAGAGGGCTCCGGTTACGGGAACGTGGAGACGCTGCTGACCGGGCGATTGGTGGATGAGCATACCTTCCGGGGAGTGATGAGTCTGCCTGAGGATTACGCGGCCCAGCGAATCAGCGGCGGTACCGGTGACGGGGAGATGAATCTGGGCCTGTATGTGGAGGAACTGATCGCGGTGGAGGGGCTAGGTGGACAGAGTCTGATCTATGTGAGGCAGTGGACGGGGGATTGGAAGCTGAATGTACCGGTGAGCCTTCAGGAATCTGTGACCCGAAGCTATAACCTTGATATACTGCAGGCAGCCGGGGAATGGATCTGGACGCCCCTGGGGATGCGGGGGATTCTCACGGAGCAGCCGCCCACGGATCAGCTTGTCCTGTTTCTGGATGATTCCGGCAGATATCTGGGAACCTTTCAGGCCGGGGATCAGTGGGAGGAATGGATTCCCCTGGAGGATCGGGAGGTGCTGGCTATCTACATGTATCTGCTGCCCCAGGAGGAGCAGGAGGATCTGCAGCGGCTCCTTGAGCAGACCAACGGCGGGCAGAGCGAGGATTTTGCCGACGGGATAAAGGAATTGTCCGTGTCGGCCGTCATGCCTGTGTATGGGGAGCAGCAGGAGTGGGATGAGTCCTAGGTATTTTCTTGTATGAAAAGAAATACATAGCCGTGTCAAGAAAAAATACTTGACACGGCTTCCTTTATTGTGTATGATAGCAAAGGTGATTACTTATGGAAAAGCTTGTGGAGCAGGCGCTGCTCTTTGATTTTTACGGAGAGCTCTTGACAGAGCACCAGCGCCAGGTATATGAGGATGTGGTTCTCAATGATTACTCTTTAAGCGAGGTGGCCGCTGATCTGGGAATCAGCCGTCAGGGTGTGCACGATATGGTAAAGCGCAGCACCCGGATTCTCGAGGATTACGAGGAGAAGCTGCGGCTGGTGCAGAAGTTTGAGGCGGTCAAGGAAAAGGTTCACCGGATTCATCTGCTGACCCAGCAGCCCAGGGAGGCTGTGGATGGGGAGACGATGGAGACAATCGCGGCCATTTCCCACGAAATTCTGGAGGAGTTGTAATTTATGGCATTTGAAAGCTTGACAGAAAAACTGCAGAATGTGTTTAAGAACCTGCGCAGCAAGGGCAAGCTGACTGAGGCGGATGTTAAGACGGCCCTCAAGGAGGTCAAGATGGCTCTTCTGGAGGCGGATGTGAGCTTTAAAGTGGTAAAGCAGTTCATCAAAGCCGTACAGGAGCGGGCGGTGGGCCAGGACGTGATGAGCGGATTGAATCCCGGCCAGATGGTAATCAAGATTGTCAATGAAGAGCTGATTTCCCTTATGGGAAGCGAGACCACGGAGATTGCTTTAAAGCCCGGCAATGAGATCACGGTGCTGATGATGGCGGGCCTGCAGGGAGCAGGTAAGACCACCACCACCGCGAAGATTGCGGGAAAGCTGAAGATGAAGGGCAGAAAGCCTCTGCTGGCGGCCTGCGACGTGTACCGCCCGGCGGCAATCACTCAGCTGCAGATTAACGGCGAAAAGCAGGGCGTGGAAGTTTTCTCCATGGGAGACAAGCAGGACCCGGCCAATATTGCCAGGGCGGCGGTGGAGCATGCCAGACAGAAGGGCTACAATGTGGTCATTCTGGATACGGCGGGACGGCTCCACATTGATGAGGATATGATGCAGGAGCTGATTCGCATCAAGGAAGCCGTGCAGGTGGATCAGACCATTTTGGTGGTTGACGCCATGACCGGACAGGATGCGGTGAATGTGGCGGCCTCCTTCCAGGAGAAGGTAGGCATCGACGGAGTGATCCTCACCAAGCTGGACGGCGACACTCGGGGTGGAGCGGCTCTTTCGATCAAGGCCATCAGCGGCAAGCCGATTTTATATGTGGGTATGGGAGAGAAGCTCTCAGACCTGGAGCAGTTTTATCCGGACCGGATGGCGTCCCGAATCCTGGGGATGGGGGATGTGATGAGTCTCATCGAGAAGGCTCAGTCGGCCATCGACGAGGAGAAGGCCCGGGATATGGAGAAGAAGCTCCGCAAGGCCCAGTTTGATTTTGACGATTACCTGGACAGCATGGAGCAGATGAAAAAGATGGGCGGCTTATCCAGCGTTCTGAACATGCTTCCCGGCATGGGAGCCGGCAAGATGAAGGAGCTGGAGGGCATGGTGGATGAGAAGGATATGGCCAGAAAAGAGGCCATCATCAAATCCATGACCCCCAAGGAGAGAGCTAACCCGGAGCTGCTGAACATATCCAGGAAGCAGCGCATCGCCAAAGGCGCAGGTGTGGATATCGGGGAGGTCAACCGCTTTGTGAAGCAGTTTGATCAGACCAGGAAGATGATGAAGCAGATGCCCGGAATGATGGGCAAGGCTGGTAAATTTGGTAAAAGAGGAGGATTTAAACTTCCCTTTTAAAGAATAGCAGAGCTGTTCGAGATAGATTTGATTAATCCAAGGAGGTGAAACACATGGCAGTAAAGATTCGTCTGAGAAGAATGGGCCAGAAAAAGGCTCCTTTCTATAGAATCATTGTGGCAGATTCCCGCTCCCCCAGAGATGGAAGATTCATCGATGAGATCGGATACTATGATCCCAACAAGGAGCCGAGCCTGTACAAGGTAGATGAAGAGGCAGCTAAGAAATGGCTGGCTAACGGCGCACAGCCCACAGAGGTTGTTGCCAGAATCTTCAAGCAGGCTGGCATCGAGAAATAGGATTTGGCCCAAGATGGAGGTGTGTAATGAAAGAGTTAGTAGAAGTAATTGCAAAATCTCTTGTCGAGCATCCGGAAGAGGTGGTAGTCACCCAGCGGGAGGATGGCAATTCTATTTTGGTTGA
Source organism: Candidatus Egerieimonas intestinavium (assembly GCA_018711815.1). Taxonomy (GTDB): domain Bacteria; phylum Bacillota; class Clostridia; order Lachnospirales; family Lachnospiraceae; genus Egerieimonas; species Egerieimonas intestinavium. Next base: position 12,307 of record DVHU01000055.1, on the reverse strand, counting down.
GCTGAAGGTGGCCCCCTCTGATATGGGGAAGGTCATCGGCAGACAGGGCCGGATCGCGAAAGCAATCCGGGCAGTGGTAAAAGCTGCTTCCTCGAAATATGAACAAAAGGTTGTAGTGGAAATTCTGCAATAGAGAAGGGACTGCCAAAGGGCAGTCTCTTTTTTGGCGGGTATACCAGCATCGAACTAAAGGAGACAGATATGGAACAGTATTTGCAGGTGGGAGTCATCGCTTCCACCCACGGAATCAAGGGGGAAGTGAAGGTATTTCCCACCACGGACAGCCTGGAGCGTTTTCGGGAGCTGAAGGAGGTGCTCCTGGATACCGGCCGGGAACAGATCCCCCTGCAGGTTGAAGGGGTGAAATTTTTCAAACAGTTTGCCATCCTGAAATTTGCAGGCTTTGACAACATCAATGATATAGAAAAATACCGGGGGCGGGGACTTTATGTGCCCCGGGATCAGGCGGTTCCCCTCCGGGAGGATGAGTACTATATCGGAGATCTGATTGGGATGGAGGTTTTCACCGAGGATGGAAAGGCCTTCGGCCGGCTGAAGGATGTGATGGAGACCGGGGCCAACGATGTCTACGTGATCGATACCCAGGAACACGGGGAGGTGCTTCTGCCGGCTATCCGGGATTGTATCCTGGAGGTGGACGTGGAGGCAGGGAAAATGAAGGTTCGCTTGCTGCCGGGACTGCTGTAGGAGGTTTGAGATGAAGTATTATGTGATGACCCTTTTTCCGGAAATGATTCAGAGGGGGATGGACAACAGCATCCTGGGCAAGGCCATGGAAAAGGGGCTGATTGAGCTGGAGACCGTCAATATCCGGGATTACGCGGGGAACCGTTACGGGAAGGTGGACGATTATCCCTACGGAGGGGGCGCCGGAATGGTGCTGCAGCCGGAGCCGGTGTACCAGGCCTTTGAAGCTATCCGAAAGAAAGTCGGCCGCCGTCCCCGGACCATTTACCTGACCCCCCAGGGGAGACCCTTCTGCCAGGAGCTGGTGGAGGAGTTTGCCCGGGAGCCGGAGCTGGTGTTCCTCTGCGGCCATTATGAGGGAATAGACGAGCGGGTTTTGGAGGAGACGGTGACCGATTACGTGTCCATCGGCGATTACGTGCTCACCGGCGGAGAGCTGCCGGCCATGGTGATGATGGACGCCATTTCCCGGTTTGTGCCGGGGGTACTCTCCAACCAGGAGTCCGCCCAGTTTGAGTCCTTTCAGGACAATCTGCTGGAGTATCCTCACTACACCCGGCCGGCGGTGTGGCGGGGGAAAGAGGTGCCCCAGGTGCTGCTCTCCGGGGCCCACGACCCGGTGGAGACCTGGCGGGCGGCCCAGTCTGTCCGGAGAACCCGGGAGCGAAGGCCTGACCTGTTGGCGGGCAGGTATCGGCTGGTGGCGGCGGTGTTCAGCCCCACGGAGGGTACCAGCCAGGCGGTTCGCTGGTTTGCGGAGGCCTTCGGCCAGGAGGTGCTTTGGCTGGATCTGAACCGGCCGGAGGTGAGAAGGCAGGAAGTTGTGCTGGAGGAGCGGGATGTGCTGCTGGCGGCCTCCCCGGTCTACGCGGGGCAGCTGCCCCCGGTGGAAGGGCTCTTCCAGAATCTGAGGGGCCAGGGGAATCCCTGCGTGCTGCTGGCTGGCTACGGTAACCGCCACTACGACGATATGCTTGCGCAGCTGGCTTACCGTCTGAAAAAGCAGGGATTTTTCTGTATCGGCGCTATGACCGTGATTGTCCCCCATATCTTTGCGCCGAAGATCACTGAGGGGCGGCCAAGCCAGGAGGATAGGCGGGCGGTGGAGGAATTTGCCCAGCTGATCTGGGAGCGGCTGGAGGCCCCCAAGAGAAGGCGGGTGAAACTGCCGGGCAATGCCTGCCCGGCCCCCAAGGCAGCCCGGCCGGTGAAAAAAGAGCTGGATCGGGCTAGGTGCCTGGACTGCGGTATCTGTGCCGAGGAATGTCCGGTGGAGGCCCTGGATCGGGACACCCTGGACTGCGATGAGAGCCTGTGTATCAGCTGTATGCGCTGCGCCCGGGTCTGCCCGGCAAATGCCAGAAGCTTTGACGCGGCCCCAGTGGAGAGAATGCTCACGGAAAAGTGCGGCATCCCCAGAAAACCGGAGATTTTCTGAAAAACCACTTGTTATTTCCAGGAGTCTATAGTATAATAACTCATGTTGTGAAGAAAAAGAGATGGTCCTCTGTTGCGCTCGGCATTAAGAACATCCAGGAAAAAAGGAGAATAAACCATGAACGAAATCATCAAGAACATCGAAGCAGCTCAGCTGAAGGCTGACATCACCGAGTTTCACGTAGGTGACACCGTGCGCGTACACGGTAAGATCAAAGAGGGAAACCGTGAGAGAATTCAGGTATTCGAGGGCGTTGTCCTGAAGAGACAGGGCGGCGGAAACCGTGAGACCTTTACGGTGAGAAAGAACTCCAACGGTGTAGGCGTTGAGAAGACCTGGCCCCTTCATTCCCCCAATGTGGAGAAGATCGAGGTGGTTCGCCGCGGTAAGGTAAGACGTGCGAAACTGAACTACCTGAGACAGCGTACCGGTAAGGCTGCAAAGGTAAAAGAACTGGTGAAATAAGAGTAAAGGGAAGGGGCTGTCGCAGTGAGCGGTATTCCGGTATAGGCAAACATTGTACCGTAATATCCGCTAATTGCGGCGGCCCTTTTTTTCAAAGAGGAAAAGGGTATGAGATTTCACAGCAGATATGTGAGAGACTATCTGAATCATTCGGGGGCGAAAAAAATCCTTATCTGGGCTTTCCAGATCCTGGTGGCCGTGCTTCTGGCAGCCGTGGCGGCTATTTTCTTCTTTCAGACGGTGACCATGCAGGAGGGCTCCATGGAGCCCACGATTCTGGCAGGGCAGAAGGTGTGTATTAATCGGATGGCCTACAAGCTGGGATCACCCAAGCGGGGAGATATCATTGCCTTTCAGGCGGGCAGCGGAGAGCATGCCAGCATCCACGTAAAAAGAATCATCGGTCTGCCCGGAGATACGGTGCAGATCCGGGACGGAGAGATTTACATCAATGACGAGAAGTACACGGAGCAGAGCGAGCTGGGGCCTGTTGACAATCCGGGGCTGGCTGAGGGCGGCGTCACCCTGGGCAGCGACGAGTATTTTGTCCTGGGAGATAACCGGGACAACAGCGAGGACAGCCGGTACGCGGACATTGGCAATGTAAAGAAACGCTACATTAAGGGAAAGATTTGGTTTTCCATCTCCCCCATCAATGAATTCGGATTTATCAGCAGTTAGAGAACAGGAGTGAGAGGATGAATATACAGTGGTATCCGGGGCATATGACAAAGGCCGTGCGCCAGATGCAGGAGGATCTAAAGCTGATCGACCTGATTATTGAGCTGGTGGACGCCCGTGTGCCCATGTCCAGCCGCAATCCGGATATTGACCGGTTGGGGCAGAATAAGGCCCGCCTGGTGCTTTTAAATAAGTCGGACCTGGCGGACGAGAGGTGCAACCAGCTGTGGCAGGACTATTTCCAACAAAAGGGGCTGCACGTGGTGAAGATCAACGCCAGGAGCGGAGCCGGATTAAAATCCATCCAGGGCGTGGTGCAGGAGGCCTGCCGGGAGAAAATTGAGCGGGATAGGAGGAGAGGAATTTTAAACCGCCCCATCCGGGCCATGGTGGTGGGCATTCCCAATGTGGGGAAATCCACCTTTATCAATTCCTACGCGGGCAAGGCCTGCACAAAAACTGGAAATAAGCCGGGAGTCACCAAGGGAAAGCAGTGGATACGGCTGAATAAAAATCTGGAGCTTCTGGACACGCCGGGAATTCTCTGGCCCAAGTTCGAGGATCAGCAGGTGGGCATCAAGCTCTCCCTGATCGGCTCCATCAAGGACGATATTTTGAACCTGGATGAGCTTTCCTTGGAGCTGCTGCGGCGGCTGCACCGGGATTATCCGGGGGTGCTGGAACAGCGGTTTGGTATTCAGGAGTCGGATAAGCCCCTGGAGATGCTGGAGGCGGTGGCCCGGGTTAGAAATTGCCTGCTGAAGGGCCAGGAGCTGGATTACAGCAAGGCGGCCCGGCTGCTGCTGGAGGAGTTCAGAAACGGCAAGATCGGCAGAATAACTCTGGAGCGCCCAGAGGAGGAAAGGGCAGAGGAGCTGCAGTGACTTTGGGAGGCGGCAGCGGAAGGCACAGAATCAGCGCCTCAGCATAAACTACCATAAGGGCAAAATGCAGGATTTTCGGGCAGAGGACAGCCCGGTGAATAGAATAGAGAAATCCTGACAGAATAGAGGATAAATAAGGAGAGAGAATGAATACTTTTTTGGGCTTGTTAATTCCGTTCGCGGGCACCACGGCCGGGGCTGCCTGCGTGTTTTTCCTGAGGGGACAGCTGAAAGCCGGTGTCCAGAAGGCGCTTTTGGGCTTTGCCTCGGGGGTGATGGTGGCGGCTTCCGTATGGTCTCTGCTGATTCCGGCCATGGACATGTCCAGCCACATGGATAAGCTGGCATTCCTGCCGGCGGCCCTGGGGCTGCTTTTAGGCATAGGCTTTCTGCTGGCTATGGACCGGCTGGTGCCCCATCTGCATCTGGGGTGCGAAAAATCCGAAGGGCCTGCGTGCTCCTTAAAAAAAACTACCATGCTTGTCCTGGCAGTGACTCTGCACAATATTCCCGAGGGAATGGCCGTGGGCGTGGTCTTTGCGGGGATGATTTCCCAAAACGCGCAGATTACCTTGGCAGGGGCCTTTGCCCTGTCCGTGGGCATCGCCCTCCAGAATTTTCCCGAGGGGGCTATTATTTCCCTGCCTTTAAAGAGCGAGGGGGAGAGCCGGGGCAAGGCCTTCCTGATGGGAACCCTGTCAGGAGTTGTAGAGCCCATTGCCGGAGGCGTCACCGTGCTTTTGGCCAGCTATGTGGAGCCGGTGCTGCCCTATCTGCTGTCCTTCGCCGCGGGGGCTATGCTTTACGTGGTAGTGGAGGAGTTGATTCCTGAGTCCTCCGCCGGGGAGCACAGCAATATCGGCACCATAGGGTTTGCCGCCGGGTTTGTGTTGATGATGATCCTGGACGTGGCCCTGGGCTAAAGCTTCACGGCCTGGAGGCTGATACGAGAACGGTAAAATGAGAAGGAAAAATCGCCGGGGCTTATATGCCCGGCGGACCGCCGCAGAGGGGGCTGTTTCACGGGGAGACGGCTTCTTTTGCGGCGGTTTATTGTATTTCGACAAAAACTGTGATAAACTAAAAAAAGATTTTTAATAAGCGAGGTACAGTATGATAGCGCTGATTGATTACGATGCCGGAAATATAAAAAGTGTTGAGAAGGCCCTGGAGCTTTTGGGGGAACAGGTGGTGCTGACCCGGGAGCCGGAGATTCTTCTGGGGGCGGACAAGGTGATCCTGCCGGGGGTGGGATCCTTTGGGGACGCCATGGAGAATCTGGACAGGTACGGACTGATTTCGGTGATTCACAAAATTGTGGAAAAAAAGACTCCTTTTCTGGGAATCTGTTTGGGACTGCAGCTCTTATTTGAGAGCAGCCAGGAGAGTCCGGGAGTTCCGGGCCTGGGCATTCTAAAGGGAGAGATCCTGCGCATTCCTGGGGAGGAGGGCTTGAAGATTCCCCATATGGGCTGGAATTCCCTGGAATTTCCCCGTCAAGGACGCCTCTTTCGGGAGGTCCCGGCGGGATCATACGTGTACTTTGTCCACTCCTATTATCTGCGGGCTGCTGAGGAGGAAATAGTCACTGCTACCACCTCCTACGGTACCTGCATTCATGCTTCGGTGGAGAAGGATCAGGTATTTGCCTGCCAGTTCCATCCGGAGAAGAGCTCCCGGGTGGGGCTGCAGATCCTGAAAAATTTCGCGGATTTGGGAAAGGAGGGCATATAAGATGTTCACTAAGCGTATTATTCCCTGTCTGGATGTCCATGGAGGCCGGGTGGTTAAAGGGGTAAATTTCGTCAACCTGCAGGATGCGGGGGATCCCGTGGAGATTGCCCGGGCCTACGATCAGGCCGGGGCGGACGAGGTGGTATTTCTGGATATCACCGCTTCTTCGGACAACCGGGCCACGGTGGTGGACATGGTGCGCCGGGTGGCGGCCAATGTATTTATTCCCTTTACCGTGGGCGGTGGGATCCGCACCGTGGATGATTTTAAGATGCTGCTGCGGGAGGGAGCCGATAAGATTTCCATCAACACCTCGGCCATCAACCGGCCGGAGCTGATTTCTGAGGCCGCCTTAAAATTCGGCAGTCAGTGTGTGGTGGTGGCGGTGGACGCCAAGGAGCGCCCGGGCGGCGGCTGGAACGTATATAAAAATGGCGGCCGGATCGACACGGGCTTAGATGCGGTGGAGTGGGCTGTCCGGGCAGAGAAGCTGGGCGCTGGGGAGATTTTGCTGACCAGCATGGACGGGGACGGCACCAAGGCCGGTTATGATCTGGCCCTCACCAGAGCTATCGCCCAGGCGGTATCCATTCCGGTGATCGCCTCCGGAGGCGCCGGAACCCTGGAGCATTTTTATGAGGCTTTCACGGAAGGGAAGGCGGACGCGGCTTTGGCAGCCTCCCTGTTTCACTATAAGGAGCTGGAAATCCGGGAAGTGAAGGAATATTTGAGAGAGAAGGGCGTAGCGGTACGTCTTTGAGCGAGGAGGAATGAGTATGCCGCCGATTTCTGGAGAGTGGGCCAAAGCGCTGGCGCCGGAATTCCATAAGGATTACTATAAGCAATTATTTGCCAAGGTGGGGGAAGAGTACAGGACCAAGCGGATCTTTCCCCCCGGGGACGATATCTTTAACGCCTTTCACCTGACGCCGTTGTCCCAGGTGAAGGTGGTGATCCTGGGGCAGGATCCCTATCACGGGGAAGGACAGGCCCACGGGCTCTGCTTCTCCGTGAAGCCGGATGTAGAAATTCCCCCCTCCCTGGTAAATATCTATAAAGAGCTGGAGGAGGATCTGGGCTGTTACATACCCAACAACGGCTATCTGGTGAAATGGGCCCAGCAGGGAGTGCTCCTTCTAAATACTGTGCTGACTGTGCGGGCTCATCAGGCCAATTCTCACCGGGGAATCGGCTGGGAGGAGTTTACCGACGCGGCTATCCGGGTGCTGGCCCAGCAGGACAGACCTATGGTGTTTATCCTCTGGGGTAAACCGGCCCAGGCTAAAAAGAGTATGCTGCACAATCCCAAGCATCTGATTTTGGAGGCGCCGCATCCCAGTCCCCTGTCTGCCTTCCGGGGATTTTTTGGAAGCCGGCCCTTCAGCAAGACAAACGCTTTCCTGGAGGAAAACGGGATTTCCCCCATTGACTGGCAGATTGAGAACGTATAAGGGACAGGAATAAGATGAGCAAAAAGAATTCATTTGTCAAACAGGCCTCCTTTCTGATGATCGCGGGGCTTCTGGTTCGGGTGATCGGTCTTTTGTACCGTCCCCTGATGAAGGCCAATATCGGAGAGCTGGGCTACGCGTACTACGGGTACGCTTACAACGTATACTTTATTTTGTTACTGATTTCCGGCTACAGTATTCCTGTGGCTGTTTCTAAACTGATGTCCGAGCGGCTGGCCAAGAAGCAGTACCGAAATGCCCAGAAGGTATTTCAGGGAAGCCTGGCCTATGTGCTTTTGGTGGGCGGGCTGGCCTCCCTGGCGGCCTTTGTCTTTGCCCGGCAGCTGCTGCCCAAGGGCGGAGAGGACGCGGTGCTGGCCCTGCGGGTGTTGGCTCCCACCATCCTTCTGGCCGGTATCCTGGGCGTGCTGAGGGGTTATTTCCAGGCGCACAATAACATGCTGCCCACGTCCATTTCCCAGATCCTGGAGTCCCTGGTCAACGCCGTGGTGGCCATCTCCATGGGCGCAGTGTTTATCAAGCTCTTCGCCACGGATGAAAATACCCACGCCATTTACGGGGCTGCGGGCAGCACCATGGGACCGGGGGCCGGAGTGGTGATCGGCATTCTGTTTATGCTGCTGGTGTTCACCGTCAACAGAGGCTATATCAAGAGAACTATAGCCCGGGACAGAACCGGCCAGGAGGAGACCTGGGGGGACATTGCCCGGGTGATCCTGATGATGCTGACCCCGGTGATTTTCAGCACCTGCCTTTATAATATCAGCGCCTACATTAACCAGACGGTGTTTGCCCCCTTGATGATTGGCAAGGGCTTTGACGGAAAAGAAGTGGCCAAGATGTACAGCCAGTTTAACAATATGTATCTGGTACTGATCAACGTGCCCATCGCCCTGGCCAACTCTTCCTCCACGGCCATGATTCCCGCGGTTACAGGCAATTATGCCCTGGGAAAATTCCAGGAGGCCAAGAATCAGATTGACCAGGGGATCCGGATGACCATGTTTATCGCCATCCCGGCGGCCGTAGGGCTCTCCGTGCTGGCCTTCCCCATCATGCGTCTGCTATTCGGCGCCAACACGGATATGGCCGGCTGGATGCTGGTGACCGGAGGTGTGGCGGTGCTCTTTTACTCTCTGTCCACCATCACCAACGGCGTGCTCCAGGGAATCGGCAAACAGACCATTCCCCTGCGCAACGCGGCCATCTCCCTGGTGGCGGATGTGGTCATCCTGGTGGTGCTGACGAAATTTACCGCCCTGGGGGCCTACTCGGTGATGATCGCCAACCTGGCCTACGGCATTATCATGTGTGTGCTGAACCAGCTGGCCCTGCGGAAACACCTGCACTACCGCAACGAGTACCGAAAGACTTACCTGGAGCCCCTGGCGGCAGCGGCGGGTATGGGCATCGTGGCCTGGATGGTCTACTACGCCCTGTCCATCGTGGTGAAGAGCAACATTCTCTGCCTGATTCCGGCCATCGGACTGGCGGTGATCACCTATCTGCTGCTGTACGTGAAGGTATCCCATATCTCCCCCCAGGAGCTGCAGCGGTTCCCCATGGGAACCCGGCTGGTGGCGGTTCTGAGGAAGATTAGGATGATTTGACAACAGATTTGATTTTGCTTAAGGTTCCTTTTTGAGATTTGCTTTGAAAAGTTCATAATAAAAGTACAATGCGTTTATCACCGTCAATGACGAAGCTGCTGAGCCCCATTTATTTGACTTCCCTTGTCTAATAAATAGGGCTCCTTCACAATTCGCCGTCATTGACGGCGATTTTTTTATGCCCATTTTTCCTCACTTTACAAGGGAAAACCAAGGTTGACGGAAGCTTTTTCGCCGTCGGATTCGCCGTCAGGGCAGGCAGAAAGGGGCGCAAATACTGGGGAGAGGGGAGGGGGTTCGTGAAGGTGAATATTTTACGAAGTTTAAGGTGTGAGTGGAGAGATGAACGAGAGAGGGAAAAAACAGAACCAGCTTTGGCTGCACCGTGTGGTAATCTTGGGTGTCTTGGATGTGGCAGGCATAGGGATATCCTATTTTTTTGCGCTGCTTTTGCGCTTTGACTTCCTGTATTCTAAGATTCCCCAGGAGTATCTGCGGGGTTACCTGAAATCCATGCCCTGGCTGATCCTGGTGACCATCCTGATCTTTTACCTGTTCAAGCTGTACCACAGCATCTGGCGGCTGATCAGCCTGGCGGAGCTGAAGCGGATACTGACGGCTTACGGGGTACTTATCCCTGTCTACGCGCTGCTGTTTTGGGTGCTTAAGGTGCGTATGCCTATTTCCTACTATTTTGTAGGCTATCTGCTGAGCTTCTGCCTGGCCACGGGAATCCGCTTTTCCTACCGGCTGCTGCGGTCCTGGATGCGGAGCGCGGCCCCGGACCAGGAGGAGGGGGAAGGAAAGGAGCAGGACCGGGTGATGATCATCGGCGCCGGAGCCGCGGGGCAGGTGCTGATCAAAGAGCTGCACAATTCCAGCAAGGTACATACCCGGGTCTGCTGCGTGATCGACGATAATCCATACAAAAAGGGAAAGACGCTGGAGGGGGTGCCGGTGGTAGGCAACCGTTACGAGATTCCGGCCATGGCTAAGAAGTATGGGATCACCCGGATCATCTACGCCATCCCCACCACGGAGGGAAAAAATAGGAAGGATATTTTAAATATATGTAAGGAGACGGGCTGCCGCCTGCAGACAGTGCCGGCGGTGTACCAGCTGGTGAACGGCGAGGTGACCGTGAGCAAGCTGAGGAACGTGGAGATCACAGACCTGCTGGGCCGCGAGCAGATCAAGGTAAACAATGAAGAGATTTTCACGGCCATCCGGGGGAAGGTGATCCTGGTGACCGGAGGGGGCGGATCCATCGGCAGCGAGCTGTGCCGGCAGATCGCCCAGGCGGAACCCAAGCAGCTGGTGATTTTTGATATCTATGAGAACAACGCCTATGAGATCCAGCAGGAGCTGAAGCGAAAGTACCCCCGTCTGGATCTGGAGGTGTTAATTGGTTCTGTGCGGAATACCAGCCGGATCAACTGGGTTATGAACCACTACCGGCCAGATACCGTGTTCCATGCGGCGGCCCACAAGCATGTGCCGCTGATGGAGGACAGCCCCAACGAGGCCATCAAGAATAATGTCATTGGCACCTACAAGACCACCCAGGCTGCGGCTGCGGTGGGCGTGAAGAAGTTTGTGCTGATCTCTACGGACAAGGCAGTGAACCCCACCAACATCATGGGGGCCTCCAAGCGGCTGTGCGAGATGGTGGTGCAGATGATGAACCGAAAGTGCCCGGGGACGGACTTTGTGGCAGTGCGCTTTGGAAATGTGCTGGGCAGCAACGGCAGCGTGATCCCGCTGTTTAAGAAGCAGATCGCCGAGGGCGGCCCGGTGACGGTGACGGACAAAAACATCATCCGGTATTTTATGACCATCCCGGAGGCGGTGTCCCTGGTGCTGCAGGCTTCCTATTACGCCAAGGGCGGTGAGATTTTCGTGCTGGACATGGGTGAGCCAGTGCGCATCGACGATATGGCTCGTAACCTAATCCGGCTGTCGGGGTATACGCCGGACGTGGATATCCAGATCGAGTACACGGGGCTGCGGCCCGGGGAGAAGCTCTATGAGGAGCTGCTGATGGACGAGGAAGGGCTGCAGAGCACGGAGAACGAGCTGATCCACATCGGCCATCCCATCCAGATGGATGACGAATGGTTCGCGAAGAAGCTGGAGGAGCTGGATGAGGCCAGCCGGGAGGAAAGCGAGCGGATCCGAGAGATCGTGGCGGAGGTAGTGCCTACGTACCACTATAGGCGGGTGGAGGCGTACAAGGAAGCGCTGGAGGAAGCCGCGGTGGCGGAGCGTAAATAAAGAAAAGGAAGATATCTATGGAAAAGAGAAACATTTCATTTAGCCCTCCGGATATTACCGAGGCGGAAATCGAAGAGGTAGTGGAGGCCCTTCGTTCCGGTTGGATTACCACCGGGCCTAGAACGAAAGAGTTGGAAAAGCAGCTGGCCTGTTATATAGGAATATCAACAGGTGTCCCTAATCTAGTATGTCTGAATTCAGCCACAGCGGCGGAAGAATTAAATTTGCGGATATTGGGGATTGGCGAAGGGGACGAAGTGCTTCTTCCGGCATATACGTATACAGCCTCCGCCGCTGCGGCTATCCATGTGGGAGCGAGGATAAAATTTGTCGATTGCCAAAAAAATTCATATGAAATGGATTACGAAAAGCTGGCAGGGGCAATTACAGAGAGAACAAAAGCGGTTATCCCGGTAGATCTGGGAGGTGTTGTTTGTGATTATGAGCGTATTTTCCAAGTACTCGAGGACAAGCGGTACTTGTTTCAAGCGGCTGGAAATACTGACTTAGGAAAGAGAATCCAAGAAACACTTGGGAGAGTTGCTGTTGTGGCTGATTGCGCCCATTCTTTGGGTGCAGAGCGGAAGGGAGTAAAAGCGGGGAAGCTTGCGGATTTTTCCAGCTTTTCTTTTCATGCGGTAAAGAATTTCACTACAGCAGAGGGCGGAGCAGCTACCTGGAGGAGTATAGCGGGAATTGCAGACGAAGAGATGTATCGCCAGTATCAGCTGTACAGTCTGCATGGACAATCTAAAGATGCCCTGACGAAAACCCAACTAGGAGCGTGGGAGTATGACATTGTAGGGCCGTGGTACAAGTGCAATATGACGGACATTATGGCGGCGATAGGTCTAAAGCAGCTGGAGCGTTACCCAGGGATGCTAGCAAGGCGAAAGGAGATTATCAAACAGTATGACAACGCCTTTAAGCCTTTAGGAGTTGAGACACTTTTGCACTACAACGAAGAGAGCCAGTCCAGCGGCCACCTATATCTTGCGCGAGTTCCAGGGATAGATAGCGGTAAACGTCAGGAGCTTATCG
>DVHU01000005.1 GCA_018711815.1 Candidatus Egerieimonas intestinavium | reverse complement strand
CCTTTTTGATAGATTTAGCTGCCCGTTGGCAAGACGAACAGCTATGTATGCGGTAAAATGGGCATGAAAAAAGCCGTTTACTCTATAAAAGAATAAACGGCTTGATTCAGTCGGTACAATATGTAGTTTTCAAATTCTCTTGACAGGGGCGCACATGACTTTGAGCAAAAGATCATCCACGCAGCCGGTGTCTCGATTTTCCCGCAACAGAGTGTTCCGCAGACGATTGAGGCTCTGGAGCACAATGCTGTTTTCAGCAGGGGTGAGGTATACCTTGAATTTCTGTTTCCTCATAGTGCAGTCCTCCTTTTCGCCTTCATTGTATCTGTTCAAAGACGTGTGCCGCAAATGTGCGAGTATTCGTCAGCCTTAAGGGTATTGGATGCCATGAGGAAGAAAAGATAAACTGTATTCGGTTTGGTCAAATCCTGACAAATCAGGCCAGCCCTTTCAAAAGAAAAACCATGAAGAACAGTTCATCAAAAAAGGAGAACAGAAGGTCGAAACGCATCTCAAATTCAGCCTCTTGTTGCCCCATTTTTTAATCATAACGGGGTCAAAAAAGGCTGGTTGCCCCATTTTTAATCAAGAAAAACAGTGTCAGAACAGTTCAAATCCTGCCAGAAACAGACAAAGGCCAACAGAAGATGTGAAATAGAAAAACCCCGAAAAACCGCAGTTTTTCGGGGTTTTTGAGCATCTTTGAACCAGTTTGAAGTGCTGATTAGCGCTTGCTGAACTGGGGAGCGCGACGGGCAGCCTTGAGGCCGTATTTCTTACGCTCTTTCATTCTCGGGTCACGAGTCAGGAATCCGGATTTCTTCAGAACCGGTCTGTACTCGGCGTCTGCCTGCAGCAGGGCACGGGAGATACCGTGACGGATGGCGCCGGCCTGTCCGGTAAATCCGCCTCCGCGAACATTTACCTGAACATCGAACTTGTCAGTGGTCTCGGTTGCTGCCAGAGGCTGACGAACGATGAGCTTCAGGGTCTCCAGACCGAAGTACTCGTCAATGTCTCTTTTATTAATGGTAATCTTACCGGTTCCCGGTACCAGATATACTCTTGCGATAGATTTTTTTCTTCTTCCTGTTCCGTAGTATTTTGCACTAGCCAATGTCTTTTACCTCCTCATTAAAATTTCAGTTCTTCCGGCTTCTGAGCTGCATGGGGATGCTCGGCGCCGGCGTATACATGAAGCTTGGTAATCATGCTTCTTCCCAGGGGTCCCTTGGGAAGCATGCCCTTAACGGCCAGCTCGATAACCTTCTCCGGCTTCTTTGCCATCATCTCGCGCAGGGTGGTCTCTTTCATTCCGCCCACGTACTCAGAGTGATTGTAGTAAATCTTCTGATCCAGCTTCTTGCCGGTCACAGCGATCTTCTCTGCGTTGACTACGATTACGTAATCACCTGTATCAATATGAGGAGTGAAAACAGGCTTGTTCTTTCCTCTTAAAACCTTTGCCACTTCAGATGCCAGACGACCCAGGGTCTGTCCTTCTGCATCCACTACATACCATTTTCTTTCAATCTTAGCGGGATTAGCCATATAAGTATTCATGGATTTACCTCCTGTAATCAATCTTAATCATTTCTTCTATAATGTAAAATACCTTTACCGGGGCTTGGATCAGGTATTTTCGCACTATGTCACACTGACTAATTATATTACAGCCCCTCGGGGCTGTCAACAGTTTTTTTCCCTGTTTTCCCTGAAAATCCCATATTTTCCGAGGGCGAAAAAGATTTCTCCGCCGCAAGGAACTCCTCTGCCGCAAACTTATCCTCCCAATCCGGGTAGCGGATTTCCATCAGCGTCAGTCCTTCGGGTCTGGCGGTCTCCCCGGCCAGGAACCGGTCCCGGACTGCCAGGATTTCTTTCACCCGCTCCGGCGGATAGCTGCCGCCTCCCACCCGGATCAGGGTTCCCGCGATGATCCGCACCATATTATAGAGAAAACCGTTTCCGGTGATCCGCAGGGTGATCATGGGGCCCTCCTGGAGGATATCCAGGCTGTAGACCGTCCGCACCGTGTTCGTCACCTCCGGCTTGGCCGTGCAGAAGCCCGCGAAATCGTGCTCCCCCACCAGGTAAGCTGCCGCCTGCCTCATGCGCTCCACATCCAGGGGGTAGTAATAAAAAAAGGAGTAAAGCCTCCTGGTGGGATCCGGAAACATCCGGTTATAAATCCGATACTCATAGGTCTTCACCGTCCTGGCAAACCGGGGGTGGAAATCCAGAGGCACCTGGCAGGATCCCTGGATACGAATATCCTCAGGGAGCCTTGTATTCAGCGCCAGGGCATACTTCTCCGCCGGCATCCTGGCCTCCGTGTCAAAGACAGCCACCTGGCCCAGGGCGTGGACCCCGGCGTCAGTCCTGCTGGCGCCTATGGTCCGCACGGGAACCTTGAGCATCTCGCTCAAGCACCTATCCAGCACCTCCTGGACGGCCAGGCCGTTGGGCTGGATCTGCCAGCCGCAGTAATTAGTGCCGTCATAGGCCACCGTCAACTTAATCCGCTTCATCTCTTACCACCCCAGCACACAGCAGGCGATAGCCGCCGCCAGATAAATCCACAGGACAGCGTAAGCCGCCCAGTCCCTGGGGCCATACTGCAGGGGCTTCATCTGAGTTCTCCCTTCCCCGCCGTGATAACAGCGGGCCTCCATGGCCATGGCCAGATCGTTGGCCCGCCGGAAGGCGGACACAAACAGAGGCACCAGAAGAGGCACCATTCCCTTAATCTTTTTGATGATCCCCCCGGTCTCAAAATCAGCGCCCCGGGCAATCTGGGCCTTCATGATCTTGTCTGTCTCATCCATCAAAATGGGGATGAACCGCAGGGCGATGGACATAATCAGGGAAACCTCGTGGATGGGCACGTGCAGCTTATTCAAGGGCCGCAGAAGCCGCTCCAGACCGTCCGTCAGCTGGTTGGGGGTGGTGGTCAGGGTCATCAGAGAGGCCCCGATCACCAGCTCAATGAGCCGGATGCCCATCCGCCCCGCCAGAGCCAGTCCCTCCTCGGTGATCCGCAGAAATTTCCACTGCCACAGTACCGTCCCCGGCGTCAGCAGGATATTGAAAATCAGGGTAATCATCAGCAGCATGACAATGGCCTTCAAGCCCTTCACCATAAAGGAGAAGGGAACCTTGGAAAGCTTGATCATCACCGCCAAAAAGGCCGTGGCGATCAGGTAGCCGATCCACCCCTGAAACAGAAACATAGACACGATGAAAATCATCGTCCCCACAAATTTTACCCGGGGATCCAGCCTGTGCAGCAGGGAATTTGCCGGGTAGTACTGTCCGATTGTAATATCTCTGAGCATCTCTTATATCCTTCCCAGCGCCCGCAGGATGGAGGCCTTGGCCTCCTCCACCGTGATGGCCGAGGTGTCCACCTCAAGTCCCTTATCCTTCAGCGCGTGCATAATATACGTAATCTGGGGAGCCGCCAGACCGATCTTTTCCAGCTCCCGGTAGTGGGCGAAAACCTCCTTGGGCGTGCCGTCAAAGGCCATGCGCCCCCGGTTCATGACAATAATCCGCTCCACATATTTGGCGATATCCTCCATGCTGTGGGACACCAGGATAATGGTAATTCCCCGGGTCTCGTGAAGCCAGGCAATCTGATCCAAAATCTCGTCTCTGCCCTTGGGATCCAATCCCGCGGTGGGCTCATCCAGCACCAGCACCTTAGGCTCCATGGCCAAGACTCCGGCGATGGCCACCCGGCGCTTCTGCCCGCCGGAGAGTTCAAAGGGCGAACGCTCAAACAATTCCTCCGGTACGCCCACCTGGGCCAAAGCTTCCCGGGCCCGCTTCTGGCAGGCCTCCTTGTCGAGGCCCTGGTTGGAGGGGCCGAAGCAGACGTCCTTTAGCACCTGATCCTCAAATAGCTGGTGTTCCGGGTACTGGAAAACCAGTCCCACCTGGCTGCGCAGGGCCCGCAGGGGATAGCCCTCCTCCCAGATATCCCGACCCTCAAAGAGAACCCGCCCTCCGGTGGGGCGGATTAATCCGTTAAAATGCTGGATCAGCGTGGATTTCCCGCTTCCCGTGTGGCCGATAAGCCCCACAAACTGTCCCTGGGGAATCTCCAGGTTGATCTCCTCCAGGGCGTGCATCTCGTAGACCGTCCCCGGATTGTACGTGTAAGTCACATTTTCCAGTTTTATTGACATAATGCTTCCACCAACTCCTCTGTAGTCAGAATTCCCTCCGGCAGCTCCACCCCGGCTTTCTTTAGCTCGTGGGCCAAAAGCGTCACCTGGGGCACATCCAGCCTGTATTTCTGCAGGGTCTCCACCTGGGCGAAAATCTCCCGGGGCGTTCCCTCCATCACCAGACGTCCCTCATCCATCACAAAGACCTTGTCCGCCAGAATCACTTCTTCCATATAATGGGTAATCAGAATTACCGTGACCCCCTCCTGCTGATTCAGCTCCCGAACCGCCTTCAGCACATCC
The DNA here is from genome assembly GCA_018711815.1 of Candidatus Egerieimonas intestinavium. Lineage (GTDB taxonomy): Bacteria > Bacillota > Clostridia > Lachnospirales > Lachnospiraceae > Egerieimonas > Egerieimonas intestinavium. The sequence goes on along the minus strand of DVHU01000005.1, from coordinate 802 downwards.
TTGCGGCCGTTGGGATCCAGCATGGCCGTGGGTTCATCCAGCACGATGCACCGGGGCCGCATGGCCATAACGCCGGCGATGGCAACCCGCTGCTTTTGTCCCCCGGAGAGCTTGTTGGGGGAGTGGGTCCGGTACGCGGTCATCCCCACCGCCTCCAGGCTCTTCTCCACCCGCTTCCAAATATCCTCCGTGGGGATTCCCAGATTCTCCGGGCCAAAGCCCACGTCCTCCTCCACCACGCTGCCGATAATCTGATTGTCCGGATTCTGGAAGACCATGCCCGCCTTCTGGCGCACCTGCCACAGCTCGTCCTCCGCCGCGGTATCCAGGTGATCCAGCCACACCGTCCCCTCCGTGGGGAGCAGCAGGGCGTTGATGTGCTTGGCCAGGGTGGACTTGCCGCTGCCGTTGTGGCCCAGAACCGCCACAAACTGGCCCTCCTGCACATCCATGGTCACATCCTCCAGGGCCCGGCTCACCTCCTGGGACTCCTCCCCGGATTCCGTCTCCACATATTTTTTATAATCATAAGTCACATGCTTTGCTTTTAAAATTCTCATTTGCTGCCTGCTTTCCTGTGCGGTACAAAATTTTTCTCTTATTGTAGCGGATTTGTTTCCAGTTTACAAGGTTTTATTTAGAAAAGAGCGGAAAAAGGCTGCTGCATTATATGATATGCTCCCTTCTAGGTAGACAAGTGAAATAATAAAAACTTGTCGCTTAGAAGGGAGCATTTTATTATGGCATTTAAACATAAGTATTCCTACGAGGAAAAGGCGCACATTCTTACAGAATACCTCAA
>DVHU01000054.1 GCA_018711815.1 Candidatus Egerieimonas intestinavium | reverse complement strand
TCGGTACAGGCGGCTGGCTAGACCTTACCTGATAGGATTTTCCTACTGTATTGTTATCAGCTTACCAAGGCTTCCAGAGTTTCCTCCGTTCGCCAGGGGAAATCAGCTATGCTGATTTCACAGCTCGCACTCTCTGATAATTATACCACACTCCGCTCTATCCGGCACAAAAAATCAGTTCTTGTCAAGTCTCGCCGCAAAAAACTCCGGCAGCTGGGCGTCCTCTTGCAGATAGGCGTAAACCTCCTGGTTCTCCTCCTCCCGGATTACCCGGAATCCTAAGTTCTCCTGCTGAATCTCATACCCGCCCCAGCCGTTTCTCTCCTGCTCCAGCAGCGGCAGCAGCTCTTGAATCTCCTCCGGGGAGCTGATCACCAGCTCCTCATTGCTGGCATAGTCGATGACCCTGATCTGGCTCACAGACTCCTGGGCCAGGGGGAGCAGCTGAATTCCCATATTCTCCAGAGCCTCCAGCGTATGGGTAAAGGTGCTGTCGATGGGATACGCCCATTCTGCCTTCCAGGCCTCTCTTCCGGCTGTCAGATTCAAGATTCCCAGGAATTCCGCCCTTTTCCAGCTCTCCAGCTCCTGGGCGCGCAGATCCTCCCGGTAGGCTTCAACCACCTCCTGGATGAGCTCCTGCTCCTCCTCGTAGGCCATCCTTTTGTCAAATCTATCCCTCACCGACATTTCCCGGTAAATCTGTGGTTCCAGGGTCAGTATCTGGTACGCGGCCTCCTGATACTCCCGGGTGCATACCAGCTGCTCCATGGCTGTGTCTAAGGTCTCATCGCTCACCTCGTATTGGCGTTCAGCAGTGCTTCCATTTTTCAGATTATAGCGAATACAAATATAGGATTTATCCCCGGAATTCCCGTACTCTGAGCGGGTGCTTTCGGCCCCCTCCCGGGCCATCTGATAGAGCCCCTCAAAATCGGTGATCTTCATATGCTCCAGCAGGTATTCGCTCCGGTCCTGATAACGGAAGTCGTTTCCTTCTGCTTCCCAGTAGGAATTATCCGAGGTCCATCTCCAGGAAGACACAGCCATGGACTCCACCTGATCCTCTCCGGGAAGCCAGGTATCGTAGCCCAGCAGATCAAAGCGGAAAATACTCCCCACTCCCAGGGCCAGCACTGCCATCAGCAGCATCTGGATCCTGTGGGAGAAAGCTCTGCGAAAATCGTAGCTGTACACCACCTCCACAATTCCCGATATCAGAACTACGCCCACCAAAATTCCGAAGAACATCCACAGGGAATCCTCCCGCATGGCCACCTGGCTCATGATAATTCCCCCGGCCAAACTAAACGGCAGAACCAACAGCCATTTGATGACCGCCTGGCTCCTGGGGAAGGCCATGGACTGCTCCGCCGCCTCCGTCCGGCGGATCCGGTAGAGGAGCAGAGACGCTCCCATAAGCAGCGCTCCCGCCAGCAAAAAGATAAGTAAAGCCCAGGCACTCCCAGCGGTCTGATCTGCCCAGTAGAGCGGATACAGCGGGGTCAGGTATTCCAGCCACCTCCACAGGAGCTTTCCCGACCCGATGTAGGTGCGAAAGAAATTCATATAAGTGTCCAATATGGCCGCCGTGGCCGGAAAATAGCCAAAGAGTACGACGATTCCCAGCACAGCCACCAGAAGCTTGCCGGTGAGCATCATTCCCAGAACCACTGTCTCATAGGCCAGGAAAAAGCTGAGGATCTGGAAGGCCAGCCCCTTCAGAGCCGCCAGCCAGGTGCCCGCCCACAGGGCCCCCTTGATGGCTCCCACCAGCAGCGCCAGTAGGTAGGCTCCCAGCAGGGGCAGCAGATACAAGATAAAGCCGCTGGTCTGCTGAACCAGAAACAACCGCTCCCGGCGCACCGGGATGCTGTGAAAAAGATCTGTCTTTTTCCTGGAGTGCAGGTAGGCAAAGCCGCTGATGCCGGCCAGAAGGGCTCCGGCCAGGGTTATGCAGGAGACTGCGGAATTATTCTTCCCCACTATCTCTTCCATGCTCTCCCGTATCTCCTGAATCCGCCGCTCCTCCCGGACGTTGGCCGCATCGGAGGGCGCAGCTTCCTCCTCTATGATCTCGTACCCGGAGGGGTCATAACGCTGCAGCTGCATAAGCCCCGCCACCGGCAAGGCCCCGGCAAACAGCACCGCCAGGATTGTCAGCAGCCATAGCCGCCTTGTGCACTCACTTTTCACCATTTTAAAAAAGGAGACTTTTGATGTCATATCCCGCCACCTCCGTTTCACTGATAAAAATTTCCTCCAGGGTCAGGGGCAGGATCTCGGAAAACAGAGGATTTGCCTCCTCCACCTGCCTTAAGATCTCCTCCCGCTTTCCCCGGGCTGTCAGCACCAGCAGGGACCCCCGCTTCTCCATGTGGAGCACCTGCAGGGCGGCCAGCAGTGCCTCCTCCCGCTCCGGCTCCCGGATCACACACTGAACCTTATGGATATTCAGCTTCATATCCTCCAGATCCCTGGAGACCAGCATCCCTCCCTTGTGGAGCAGCCCCACATGGTCGCAGATGTCCTCCAGCTCTCTTAAATTGTGGGAAGCCACCACCGGGGTGAAGCTCCGGTTCAGCATCTCTTCCGCAAAGAGGCTTTTCACTGCCTGGCGCATGACCGGATCCAGCCCGTCAAAGGTCTCGTCGCAGAGCAGGTACTTGGTGTTGGCGCAGATTCCCAGCAGCACAGACACCTGCTTTTTCATTCCCTTGGAAAAGGTATTAAGCTTCCGCTTCCTGTCCAGCTGAAACCTCTCCATCCACTTATTAAATTTCTCCCGGTCAAAGGCCGGATAGACCATAGCGTAGTAGTCCATCATTTCCTCCGGGTTGCTGTTGGGAAAGAAATAATGCTCGTCGGGAATCAGAAACAGCTTTCCCTTTACCTGTTCCTGCTCATAGACCGGCTCCTCGTCCACCAGGAGCTCTCCCTCATCAGGTTTGAGCACGCCGCTGACCATCCGCAGGAAGGTGCTCTTGCCCGCTCCGTTGCTGCCCACCAGGCCAAAGACCTCGCCCTCCCGGATCTGGGCGGACAGATGGGTTACCGCCTGTATTTCTCCAAAGCTTTTGGAAATTCCCTCTGCCTGAATCATTCGCTGCCTCCTTTTTTCTCATAGAAGGAAGAAATCCTCTCTTCCCACGTCTTCCGTTCCACTCCCAGATGGTATCCTTCCTCCAGAAGGTCATCCAGCCGGCCCAGCAGCTCCTGCTGCTTCTGGCCCAAGTAATTGCCCTTAGCCGACACAAAATTCCCCCGCCCCTTCACCGCGTAAATATACCCCTGCTGCTCCAGCAGCCCAAAGGCCCGCTGTATGGTGTTGGGATTCATGGAGAGATCTACCGCCAACTTCCGCACAGAGGGCATCTGGCTTCCCTCCTCCAGGACTCCCCGCAGAATCAGCTCCTGAAAACGCTGAGCAATCTGCTCATACAGGGGCCTGCGGTCCTGGTAATCAATCACAATCATGGTATCACCTCTTTTGAGCCGTCATTATTCATCGTATCCCGTACTAAGTGTACTATTATTCTTAGTACACTTTAAGTATAAAAAAGACCCCGACGAAAGTCAAGGCCTTTTCTTTTGAAAGGCAAATCGTAAGAATTGCGTAAGCTTTTCAGAGGCTGCCGGAAATCCAGTCCTTCAGCAGGGCAAAGCTCTCCCGCAGCAAATAGTGAGGCAGCAGCACCGACCTCAGGGGTGCCGGCAGCCCCCAGACCTGAGGGTAGCCTAATTTCCGGGCAATCCCCAGGCTCCTGGCCAGGTGAAAATCGCTGGTGACAATCCCCACCCTGTCCTCCGGGGAAATCCATTTCCGGGAAAAGAGCAGATTTTCCTGGGTGGTGGTGGAGCGATCTTCCAGAATCAGCCGCTCCGGGGCAATTCCTCCCTGCTCCAAACTTTGGCACATGGCCCTGGCCTCGCTGATCTCCTCGTCGGGCCCCTGGCCCCCGGATAAAATTGCTCTGGTCTCAGGATTCTCCCGAAGATACTCTTCCGCCCGGGCAATCCTCTGAGCCAGGGCTCTGGTGGGACGGGTTCCCTTGACCCGGGCGCCCAGCACAATCAGCACATCCAGCTGAGGGAGGGGACGCTCCCTCATGCCGCTCTTTAATCTCAGCAGAAGCACCGTCAGAAGAAGAGCCGCCCCTGCCGCCGCGCTTCCCAGCACCGCCCAGAGGACCCCGGGAACCGAAATTTCCAGCCAGCTCAGCAGACTTAGTATGCCGGCCGCCGCCTCCAGGACGATTCCCCCGGCCAGCCAGATCCAGAGATAGGATACCCGAAATCCCGCATAGCGGACGCAGACTCCATAATAAGCCAGGCACACAACCCCCAAAAGACAGCAGAGTATAATCATGAATTACTCCTTTCCCGTCAGCGCTCCCGCCCTCCCCAAAAACTCAGGGATAAGAGATATCTCGGGCGGAAATTGAAAAGCTGCTGCAGAGCTTTCTCCGCAGCAGCCAACGCGCAAATATCCGCACTTTCTTGCTTCTCTTATCCTATCTTCCGCAGCAGTGTTTATACTTCTTGCCGCTGCCGCAGGGACAGGGATCATTTCTGCCGATCTTGGGTCCCTTAACCACGGTTCCGGACTTCTTCTGCTCCAGATACAGCTCCTTCTTGCGCTCCGGAGTAAAGATCTTGTCCCAGGCGGGCAGCTCATACAGCCAGTCAGCCTTAGCGTCCACCATGTTCTTATACAGCAGTTCCTTGTCAAAGCCCAGGTTCACCGGAGTGTCCTCCTCCATCTCCTCGATGGGATTCTGCTCCTTCAGGCTGTCGTTGATACCATCCAGGAAACCGGTCATGGTCATCACGTCCACCTTATATTTGTCCGCCAGCTCTTTTACCGTACCGGTAACCACCTCGTCCGGATTCTCCAGAAGCTGCTCGTAGATCGCCTTCTCAATATTGAAATAGTTTGTCCAGAATCTCTGCAGCTGACCCTTGTCCGCCTTCTGGTCGTAAGCCATATCTCTCCAGGTTTTTAACAATGCCATTTCTATTCTACCATCCTTTGTTATCAAAATTTATCCGTATAATAGTATACCCGAACTCCTCCAGATTTGCAATCCCTTTCCTCTAAAATCCGTCCCGGCGCCGAAGGGAACGCAGCTCCCGGCGCTTTAGGGCCCCTTCCCACTCTGCCCGCTGGGACTCGGTCTCCACTTTCAGGATCGGAACCGGCGTGGGCTTATCCTCCTCGTCCATGGCTACCATGACGAAATATGCCCGGTTTACCGGTTTTCTCATCCCGTCGCCGGACTCTGCATAGGTGTCCACCCGCACCTCCATGGAGGTGCGCCCGGTGTAGGTGACCCGGCCGATGAGCACCACCAGATCCCCGTCGTAGATGCCCGCCTTAAACTGCAGGTTATCGATGGCGGCGGTGGTCACATTCTTGCAGCCGGAATGGCGCTTGGCCACAACCCCAGCCACCTCGTCGATCCACTGGAGCAGCATGCCGCCGAACACCCGGCCGCCGCCGTTTAGGTGCGGGGGCATGATCAGATGCACCTGCTCTGTCAGGGAATCCTCCATCCGCTTCTCGGCTCTCTCACTCATTTACGCTCCCTCCTTTTTATCCAGGCGCCGGCTCACATCCCGGCGCAGCAGGGTGTAGCCCACGGAAACCAGAGGGATAAAGATTAACATTCCCACGATTCCCATGAGACTTCCGCCCACAGTGATGGCCACCAGCACCCAGGTGGCAGGCAGTCCCACAGATTTCCCCACCACCTTGGGATAGATCACATTTCCCTCAATCTGCTGCAGCACATTAAAAAGTATCAAAAACACCAGAGATTTTACCGGGCTGACCGTAAAGATCATCAGAATTCCCACCGCGCAGCCCAGGAAAGCGCCCACGTAGGGAATCAGGGCCGTGAACCCGATGAGCACGCTGATCACCAGCGCGTAGGGAAAACGCCCAATGGTCATGGCCAGGAAAAAGAGACAGCCCAAAATCAGCGCCTCCAGACACTGACCGGTGATAAAGCTGGCAAAGGTGCGGCTGGTCAATCCCAGAAGCTCCAGTACCCGGCGGTTCCACTTTTCAGGCAGATAAGCCCGCAGCACCCGGCGTCCCTGACTGCTCAGCTTTTCCTTGCCCGTCAGCAGATAGCAGGCGAATACAATGGCGATCAGCCAGTTGAAGGCCTGCCCAATCACCAGGGAGGCCACCGAGAAGGTGGAGCCCAGAAGGCTGCCGATTCCCCCGGACAGGAAGGTGAGGGTTTTCTCCACCAGCGCCGACCAGTCCACCTGGCTGGCGGCCTCCAGGGGCGTCAGGATAGCCTCGCTCCAATCCTGGCTGGAGAAAAATTCTTCCAGCAGATTGTAGATATTCCGGATACTCCCCTGGAGATGACTTCCCATCTGGATGATGGCCTCCACCAGCTCCGGAATCACCAGCAGAAATACGCTGAGAACCACCGCCACAATGATGACCACCGACAAAATCAGGCTCACCGGCCGTTTTACTTTTTGCAGGATACGGTTTTCCCGAGTCCAGCGGTTTCCAAAAATATTTTTCTCCAGAAAGCGCATCAGGATGTTGATCACAAAGGCCATGGCTCCGCCAATGAGAAAGGGGTAAAAAATCCCCAGTATGTAGCGGAATACCTTCATCACTGCCTCTGTCTTAAAACAGCAGACTGCCACCGCCGCAGCAAACAGTACCAGTCCCTGGATTTTCCTGACGGTTTTTTTGTCCAGCTCCATCCTCTTCCTCCCTTAGATTGATAAAATTCCCAAATGCTCCAGCAAAATTTTTGTTCCGATCAGAATCAGTATGGCTCCTCCCACAATCTCTGCCTTGCTCTTATACTTGATCCCGAAACGATTGCCCACCAGAACTCCCAGAATAGAAATCACAAAGGTGGTGCAGCCAATCAGGGTTATGGCCATCCAGATATTCGTCCCCAGGAAGGCAAAGGTAATTCCCACCGCCAGGGCGTCAATGCTGGTAGCTATGGCCAGCATAAACAGCTCCCGGTAATTGTAGGAGATGGGACAGACCACCTCCTGATCCTTCTCCGCCGCCTCCCGCAGCATCCCCACGCCGATAATTCCCAAAAGGATAAAGGCAATCCAATGGTCATATTTGGTAATGTACCCGGCAAACTGAGTGCCCAGCGCCCAGCCCAGGAAGGGCATCAGCGCCTGAAATCCTCCGAAAAAGCATCCGATCAGGAAGGTATATTTCTTATCCACCTTCTGCATACACAGGCCTTTACAGACGGACACGGCAAACGCATCCATGGACAGGCCGATTCCAATCATCAACAGCTGTATAATTTCCATCGTCTCTCCTCCGCAGTATGTCCCTGCCGTCTCATGCCGCCGGCATTATCCCTATTATACCCAGACTTTTCCTATCTGTACAGCCCTGACCGCAAACTTTTCCCCCTTTGGCCCCTCCCTCCTCTCCGGCTTTTCCAAATCCTCGCCGCCAAGGCTTTCAAAAGGCCCGCGGCCATTCTCCCGGTAAGTTTTTCCTTGACAAACCATGACTTTAAAAATAAACTTAATTATAATAAGTTTTAGCAGGAGGCAGGAAATGAACGACAAAAATCCCATAGAGCTGTGCAGTGAACATCATCATCACCTGGCGGACCCGGTCCGTGTGATTCCTCCGCAGGAGATCATCGCCCCCCTGGCTGATTTATTCAAAACCTTCGGAGATCCCACTCGGATTAGGATTCTCTACGCGCTCTCCGTCCAGGAGCTGTGCGTCTGCGATATCGCGGATTCCCTGGGGATGACCCAGAGCGCCATCTCCCATCAGCTGAGGGTGCTAAAGCAGATGCAGCTGGTGAAGTTCCGGCGGGACGGCAAAACCGTCTACTACTCCCTGGCTGACAGCCATGTATCCACCATCCTGGCCCAGGGTATGGAGCATGTCCGCGAGTGATGGCAAAATATATGTAAAAAACCCCCAGAGCTGCGCATTTGCTAGCTCCAGAGGTTTTAAGGGGAGGATAAGTATTTATTTCTTTTCTTTGGTATAATCCTATTATCCCCGCAATCTATTTTCTTATTCAATAATTTTTGCAGTTTTTTAAAAACTGCGGAGGGGGAAATGATGAGTTGGAAAGAAAATTGCGCTGCTGCGCTGGACGCGGCAAAATTATTTGAAGATTCCTTGCACCGGATGCGCTTTAAGGAATTGGTCAACTGTTACATCAACTATCCGTTCTTCACCAAAGGGCTCTGCAAGTGCATGTACCTGTCCGCCTGGGATGAGGAGCATTTCTGCATCATGCTCTCCACTCTGTCCGACATGTCTCTGGGCCAGGACAAGAGTACCGACGAAATGCGGACTCAGGGAGAACTGCTGGCGGAGGAGCAGACCGACGAGGAGTACTATGTCTATCAGCTGTCCAACGCCTTTCTGGACGACGCGCCCTTTCATCTGGACGCCATCGCCGGAATCAGCCCGGGAATCCGGCACATTATCATGCAGGCTCTGCGGGCCGCAGAGGTAATTGATAATCTGGGGGATTAAAACCAGGAAAAACAGAAGAGTGGGGGATGTTGCAATTCGCTAATTGCAACATCCCCCTTTGTATTTTAACTATATTGGCCATCTGTGGCCTCAATTTTTCCCCTACTTCTCCTCCCTGGGACAGTACCTCTGTATCCACCAGTCTATCCGCTCAGTGCTTTCCTTCTCCCCCAGAAATTCCTCCAGGCGGTTTTCTTTCGCCAGCTGCCGTATCAAATTCAGCATCTCCCGCTGGCTCTGCTGTCTGCCTTCTTCTTTTCCACTATTCTTAGCCTTCTCACAAAGATAATCAATGGCTGTACACATACTTTTTTCCTCCTCTTCCTCTGTCACCCGCTCCAGCAGCCGCTCATCCTCCAGCAGCACCGCAGCCGTCATGAGTCCCTCCCGGGACAGCCCTTCCTCCTTTCCCAGTCCTCTCACATAGGCCAGGAACTCCTCCGGCTTATCCTTTAGCTGCAGCATCCGCATCAGCGTCTTCCACTCTGTCTGAAAATTCCCCGGCTCCACCTGGCCGGGCTCAATGAGCCGCAGCGGGTAGTCCGGAAAATATTCCCGGTATTCCTCCAGCTCCGGGGGAAGCTCCAAAAGCTCCCGAAGACTTCTGCTCCCATCCCAGGGCTCCTCCCCGTAGTAGAATACCACCGTCATCACCGGCGCCAGCCGCTCCCTCTTGGCTAACCCGGAGAGATACTCCCCGCTTCCCCGCAAATCACGGTTCCGTTTGTGAATCCGGGCCCGCTCCGCCAGCTGCCGATCATACTCCATGGCATCCATCAGCATGATTCGCACCACCATCCCGTAGTGGACCGCCGTCTGGTTCTCCACCGCGTAAATTGCATAGTTCCCCCGGTCCCCGCTCTGCATACAGACATCCCGCTGCCTCCTGGGAGCCCCGCTGGTTCGGGAGACTGTCTCCCGGGGCACGGTGTCCTCCGGCTTTAGCATCTGCTGCCCGCCAAACACCGCGCCGTTAAAAAAGTCGCAGAATCTGCCGACGTCACTGAAGTAGCTGTTTAAGATCTCGTCTTTTCTTCCCATTGACCCTCCTGTATTCGCTTTTTATCCCTGGAAATTTGGCTGAACAGCCAGATATGAATTAAGATAAAGGGATTATAGCATATAGGACGGGAAGTTTCAATAATTATTTGTATTTTTAATATATCAGATTGCAAAAACAATCTCAAGTATCTTTAGCGACCAAAAGAGAGGTGAATTGTAGTTCGAGGGACAAAAAGAGAGCTGCTGCATAGCCCAATCCGCTAATATCAACAGCTCTCATATTATCTTCAAAATAACGCCTATCCACTGCCTGTGCTGACAACCACTGCGCTATTTGGCCTTGGCGGGCTTTTCTCTCCCCACCAGTCCCAGGATCATCAGGGCAATCACGATAAGTACCAGCACATAGACTACAGAGGCCACCGTATGCCAAGCCCCTCCGTCTTCCAGGCCCAGGGCCTTAAGCAGCGGCCCGTTTAAATCTGTGCCGACAATCAAAAGCCCCATCATGCAGATACCTCCCGCAATATAGCGATGACCGAAGTAGATCAAAAGGAAGGCCACCAGCAAAAATGCTAAATCTGTCCAGCTTCTATGCTCCACCAGCCACTGGCCCAGGGAGACCCCTGCCTTAGCCCCCTCCGTGGAAAGCTGCCAGATTCTCCACTCGTCTGCCAGGACAAACAAAAGCATCAGCACCATCAGCGGCCCCCGGGCAGCCAGACGGGTGACTGTCCGCGTTTCCTGGGATCCTTTCCCGGCGGTTCTTCTATTCCCCTCGATGACCAGGGTCACCAGAAGATCCCCGGCTTTTCCGCCGTTTTTCCCGGGCTCTCCTCTTCCCGCCAGACGTATCACGCTTCCGGCCGCCGTCCCTTCCGGCACCTGCACTAGAAGCTTTTTCCCTCCGGCAAGGGGCAAGGTAAATTCCTTCTGCCCCGGCTTAATTCTCTGGGTCAGGCGAATATCCTTTCCCTGCTGGGGCTTCCCGGCTTCCGCCCTTTCTCCCTCCTTTTTCGGGTCCGGGCCGAAGGCGGTGGCAGCTTTCTCCCCGGCAAAGCCGGATTCTTTCTCCTGTTCCCCTTCCTTCTTCGGAGCCCGGCGCACCCGGACGGTCTCATCCAGCTCTTCATCAGCGGAAATATGGAGAGTCACATAGAGATCCCCCGGCTTCCCGCCATTTTCCCCGGGCTTTCCCTTGCCCTGAAGCCGGATCTTCATGCCGTTGCGGGCGTTGGCGGGCACGTTCACCCGCAGCTTTTTCCCGTCCTCCAGGGTGAGGGTAAAGCTCTTCTGTCCCAGACGAATCTCCCGGGTCTGGTACTGGTCGGCCCCAGCTTTCCCCTGTCCCTGAAAATCATCAGATTTCTTCTGTTTTTTCTCCCGGAAATCCTCTTCGGAAGCTTTGTCCTGGTTTCGCTCCCAGGCCTCCAGGGCTTTCCGCATCTCACTGGCGCTCTGATACCGGTCCGCCTTATGGCAGGCGCAGGCCTTGCAGACAATCTCCCCCAGAGCCCGATCCGCCCCCACCGGCAGCGGAAGCCGTTCCCCCCGCATTCTCCGCTCCAGGGCTTCCTCCCGCTCCTGGTAGGTACACAGTTCCTTGCCCAGGGGTTCAAAGGGCATCTTATTCTTGTTGAGCAGCCGGTATAATACTAACCCCAGAGAGTAGAGATCCACGTTGTAGCCGCCCCTCTCTCCCCGGCGCACCTCCGGCGCCATGTAAGCCTCTGTTCCTTTCTGGGACAGAGTGCTCTGGGTCTTCTCCAGCTGCCGGGCTATACCGAAATCCCCCAGCTTAAACTGGCCGTAGGCATCCACAAAAATATTGCAGGGCTTAATATCCCGGTGAATAATCTGTTTCTGCTCGCAGCAAATCAAAGCCTGGCAGATGTCCAGTCCCAGCTTCACTACCTCCCGGGGAGGCAAAATTCTCCCAGCCCGGAATTCATTGAGATTTTGAAGGAGCTCCATGCGGATAAACGCCTCCCAGCCAATGCCCTCAGACCTCTCCCTTATCTCAAATTCCTCGATATTGACCACGTTAGCCGCGGATTTCAAGGTCTCCATCATCTTAATCTCGTTCATCAGATCCCGAGCCACAGACTCATAGTAAGCCTGGATAGACTGGCTGGTATGCCCCTCATTTTTCAGTTCCTGCACTTCCTGCTGCTCCCGGGGAATCTGAATCACTTTCACTGCGCTGTAGAAGGTCTCCCCCATCTCCTGGCGTTTGGCCTTATAGACATCCCCGAAACCTCCCCGGCCGATAAGCTCCACCGTATGCCATTTGGGCCAGACCTGATTAATTCTGTCCATGGTTTACGTCTCCTCCCTCTGTATCTTACACAAAATTATGGTAATATTGTCCCGTCCTCCCCGCTCCAGCGCCACATCCAGCAGCCGCTGAACACAGACCTTGGCGGGCTGTTTTTCCTGCAGTATACCGGCGATCTCCGACTCCGGCACCATATCCGTCAATCCATCGCTGCACAAGAGCAGCTGATCCTCCGGCTCCAGCTCTCCCCGGACCAGGTGGGGCTCCAACAAGAGCTCCTCCTCGGGGATTCCCAAAAACTGGGTAAGTCCCGGCTTTCTCCCGGAAAACCCCTGGCGCTCTAAGCTCCTGGCGTTGGTGTGAGGCCTGGTGAGCATCGATAGCTCCCCTTCCCGAAACAGATACGCCGGGCTGTCCCCCAGGTTAGCCACCAGGTATTCTCTCCCCGTCAGAAAGGCCAGCACCGCTGTGGTTCCAATGCAGCTATACTTTCCCTGCCGGGCAGCATCCACCACCCCTCTGTTTAAACCCAGGCAAAGAGCGCTGACCTGCCCGGGATCCGGTATCCCCGCTGCCGTGTCTATGGATTCCTTCCGGCAGTGGCCGCTTGCATCCCCGGGGGTATGCTTTTCCCGCTCCATAAATTCCTTCATCCCCTGGGCAGCCGTGTAGGAGGCCAGCTCCCCGGCAGCCTCCCCGCCCATGCCGTCGAACACGGCGGCCGTCAGCTTTGGGCCTGGGAAAGAACTCCAGATTCCTTGAGTCCCCCCATGCTCCACCGGAAGAATCCTCCCCTGAAAATACAGGTTGTCCTCATTATTTTCCCGAATTTTTCCCTGATGGCTTACCGCCGCCGCCTCTATAAGGCAGGATACCTCTGCCTCGCTGCTGTCTCCCTGGATTTTATCCAAAAATTTTCGGGTCAGCTTTTTCCAACCCTTGGCCAAATCCATCATTTTTAAGCTTCCCCTCCTGAGCCGCCGCGGACACTTCCGCACCTGGCAGCAATCTACTTTTTATTTTACCTTTCTCCCCTCCCATCTGTCAAGAAAGCCCCTCTCTTCAACGAAAAAAGAAAGCAGCCCAAAAGCGAAGCTTCCGTAGAGGATACAGAAAACGCTTGCTTTTGAGCCGCTCTCTTTAACTTTTAACACATTCTTTGCGCTTAGGCCAGCAGGTTCTTCAGCACCACATCATAAACGCCGTAGGCGAAGATGAACAGAATCATGATGGGAAGAATCCAGGTCAGATAGAACTGGATCGCCTTACCGCCAGGCATCTTCAGTCCCTTTCCGGTATTGGCCTCTTTGCGGAAATTTTTCCATCCCCATCCCTTCTTGGAGACACAGAAAAGCAGGTAGATCAGGGAGCCCAGTGGCAGCCAGATATTGCTCACCAGGAAATCCTCCAAATCCAGAACCTGTTTGCTGGGGTCGCCGAAGGGGTGGAATCCGCTCCAGACATTGTAGCCCAGGACACAGGGCAGTGAGAGGATAGTGATGGCCACCATATTGATGGCCGCCGCCTTCTTTCTGCTCCAGCCCCAAAGATCCCGGCAGCAGGCCATAATGTTCTCGAACACCGCCAAAATCGTAGAGAAGGCCGCGAAAGCCATAAATACGAAGAACAGACTTCCCCACAGCCGTCCCCCTGCCATCTCATTAAAGATATTGGGCAGAGTGATAAAAATCAGCGGCGGGCCGGAGTTAGGCTCCACGCCGAAGGAAAAGCAGGCGGGGAAAATAATCAGGCCGGAGGTGAATGCAACAAAGGTATCCAGAATAGACACATTCACCGCCTCTCCCATCAGAGTTCTCTCCTTGCCGATGTAGCTGCCGAAAATGGCCATAGCTCCGATTCCCAGGCTCAAGGTAAAGAAGGCCTGGTTCATGGCGCCTACAATCACGTTGCCAAGTCCCACTTCCTTGATGGTATTCAGGTTAGGAATCAGGTAAAAAGCCAAACCCTCGGAACCGCCGGACAGGGTAATGCTGCGCACCGCCAGCACCACCATGATAACCAGCAGGGCCACCATCATCACCTTGGTGATCCGCTCCAGGCCATTCTGAAGGCCCACGGAGTTAATCAAAAATCCTAAAACAACCACCAGAACCATCCAGCCGGCCATCACCCAGGGCTGTCCCAGCATCTCCGTGAAGGCTCCCTCCACCTCTGCGGTGCTGGCACCCTGGAACTTTCCTGCGGCAGTCAGATAAAAGAAGTGCAGCATCCAGCCGCCCACGGTGGTGTAAAACATCATCAGCAGATAGTTTCCGATCATGGCCAAATAGCCGTGAATGTGCCACTTCTGTCCCGGCTTCTCCAGCTCGTTGTACGCCTTCACCGGGCTCTTCTGACTGGCGCGGCCCACGGAGAACTCCATGGTCATCACCGGGATACCCAGAATCACCAGGAACAGTATGTAGATCAGAACGAAGGCTCCGCCGCCGTACTGACCGCACATGTACGGAAATTTCCACACATTTCCGATTCCGATGGCGCATCCTGCAGACAGCAGAATGAATCCCATCCGGGATTTCAGTTTTTCTCTTTCCATCTCTCTTCTCCCTACTCAAAATAATCTATCCGCGGACAAAATCCGCGCATAGATTCAGTATAAAATAACCAGCGAAAATCGTCAAGCTGTAATAGCCCTTTAGCGTGACAAATTCCGCTGGTTTTCCACTTTTAACAACAATAACACAGAGGCACACCGCCGCAGCAATTCATTAAGCAAAGACAGGCGCAGCAGTCGTTGCAGCATCTGCTGCTGTCGGCGGCGCCGCCGAAGCCAAAGGCCCGTCCCATCCCCTGGTACCACTGCCCGCCGAACTGCAGCTGCTGCTGAAAGCGCCTGTACTGCATGTTCTGGGGATCCATGGCCACAGCCTGCTCAATATCCTGCATAGCATTGATATTGTTTCCTATACCGGCGTTGGCCACCGCGTGGTAGTAGTACCAGACTGCAGGCCGCCCCTGCATCTGGTTCAGCACATTAAGGGCCTCCTGATAATAGCCGCTGTTAATATAGTTTACAGCGGCCCGGAACTCCACATTGCCGCTCTCGTCGCCGTAGGCAGTCTGGCCGGTACCCTGGCCTCCGAATCCCGCGCTGCCGTAGCCGCCGCTGCCGCTCCAGCCGGAGGTGCCGCGCTCCCGTTCCGCCACAATCTGATTGTATGCCGCCTGAACCTGCTTGAATTTTTCTTCCGCCTGAGCCTTGTTGGGATTATTTACATTGGCATCCGGGTGATATTTTCTGCTCAGCTTCCTGTATGCCTTTTTGATGTCGTCCATGCTGGCGTCTCTGCTGACGCCCAGCACGCTATACGGATCTGTCATAGGGTTTTCTTCTCCTCAGATTTCTTTCTCCAATACTTTGTCCAAATTCCAGAATATAACACATTTCTCAAAATGTCAATTTCCTCAACAATCGGAAGCCGCTCAAAGGCCTGACAGCTGTCCGCTGCCATCATGGTCAATATCTTCAGGGCAGTCTCCTCAAAATCCGGCCGGCCATACAGATGGCGGAAGGGATTATAGCTGCCGCTCTTGACATCCTCCTCCACATCCCGGAAGGCGTCCATCAGATAGATAAATTTTCCCATAAAAAAGCCCATACGCCGCAGAGAAGGTTCCCACTCATCCTTTTTGTAGACGAAGATCTCCTCCATCAGCTCCCCCGTATACCCGGCAGCCCGGTCCATATCCTGGTCCCCCTCCCGCTCACAGGCCAGAAGGCGTTTCATATAGCGGCGCACCGCGTGATTCTGCCGGGGATATTTTTTACAGACAGCCAGGAAATGGGGTCGCAGCTTCCTGGCCAGGGCCAGGCTTCCCACTTTCCTGTCATCCAGCCAGTCATCCAGCAGATTATAGTAGGAGAGCAGCACATTCATGTCTGCCGCATACTGCGTGTAGGCGTTTCTCCTGCTCTCCAGGGGCTTCAGTGGGTGCAGGGGACAGCGAAAGCTCTCCAGATGCCCCTCACGCTCGTATAGCCCGGTCAGCAGAAGGGCCAGAAAGGTCATATCGTAGGTGAGGGTCAGCCGGGAGGCCTGCCCGTGCAGCTCCTTTAAGTCCTGACAAACGCCGCAGTAATAACTGCGGTATTTACGATAGTCCTTTAATTTCAATTCATCGGGATTGATGGTTATGGTACCAAACATTGCTCTTACGTCCTCTTAATAAATTCGCGTCCGCACTTAGGACAGCGGATGGAAATTCTTCCCTTCCCCCGGGGCACCCGGACCTTCTGCCCACAATTAGGACAGTGAAAAATCCTGTGGGTTCTGTCGCCCCTTCTTAAGATATTGTCCCTAATCTCCAGAAATTTTTGGTTCTCCATGTTTCTCTTGGCCATGTTGCGGGAAAACATGCGGAAATAGCAGATTGCCAGCAAAACTAAAGCGATGGGATAAAAGACAATGAAAAAGTCAACCCACCGGACAAAGAGCATCTCCAGCAAAAACAAGATCAGTGATACGTACAGGAGAAACCGGTTCAGGTTATCCACCCCGTATCTCCCGCTCATTACATTTTGCAGCCAGTACCGAAAACGATTCATTTTTACACCTCTAAACTGTCATCCAACCCCTGTTACCAAGGGCAGGGACGAAAGACCTATTCGCCCTTCGTCCCTGTATCTGTCACAAAGTTGTCTGTCTTAACGCCTGTCCGTCCGGGGCATATTTTTCGCAGCAAGAACTGCCAGCACCAGAATCAGAAGCACGACGCCCACCGCCAGGGCGATCCAGCCGCTCTGGAGGATTCCTCCCACCAGATACCCCACCAGGCAGCAGGCAGCCACCGTCAGCGCATAGGGAATCTGCGTGGATACATGATTTAAATGGTTACATTGGGCCCCCGCTGAGGACAAAATGGTGGTGTCCGAGATGGGGGAAATATGGTCTCCGCAGACAGCGCCGGCCAAAATCGCCGCCACAGCCAGAGTCAGGCGATCTACCTCAGCAGTACCCACCACTGCCAGGGCGATGGGGATCAGAATGCCGAAGGTTCCCCAGGAAGTTCCCGTGGAGAAGGAAAGTCCCACAGCCACCAAGAAGAAGATAGCCGGGATCAGCGCTCCCACCACTGCGTTTCCTCCCACAACCTCTCTGACGAATCCGCCGATATTCATATACTCGTCACTGCAGATCCCAGACAGGGCCCAGGCCAGGCACAGAATCATGATGGCCGAGGTCATGGACTGAAAGCCCTTCACGAAGCTGTCGCAGAACTCTCCGAAGCTTAAAATTTTTCTGGGCAGGTAGAGTACAAAAGTAAATACCAGGGTGAAGAAGGAGCCTAACACCAGACTCAGGGAGGAGTCACAGTCCGCAAAGGCCTGCTGGATTCCCTTGCCCTCCATGATCCCGCCGGTGTAAAGCATTCCGCCGATACACAGGACAATCAGCACCACAATAGGCAGAATCAGATCCAGAACTCCACCGTGGCCGGTGACCTTGGTCTCCTCGGAGCCCACCGCCAGCTCCTCCTTCTCCGTCTGCAGGCGCTCCTCATAGCGGCGCATGGTGCCGAAATCCATATTCTTGCCGATCATAACGATCATAAACAGAATCGTCAGCAGAGCGTACAGATTAAAGGGGATCGTTTTCATAAAAAGGCTGAGGCCGTCGATGCCGCTGTCCTCAGGCATGGAGGATCCCACTGCCGCCGCCCAACTGGAGATGGGGGCAATAATACACACCGGGGCCGCCGTAGCGTCAATTAAATAGGCCAGCTTAGCCCTGGATATGCCGTACCGGTCTGTCACCGGACGCATAACCGTTCCCACCGTCAGACAGTTAAAATAATCATCCACAAAAATCAAAATGCCCAAAAACATAGTGGCAAACATGGAGCCTTTCTTGCTCTTTATGCGTTTCGCCGCCCACTCCCCGTAAGCCGCCGAGGCGCCGGAGCGGGTAATCAGCACCACCAAAATTCCCAGGAAAACCAGGAAAATCAAAATATTCACGTTGGAGCCGATTTTTTCCCCCATGATCGACATGGATACCTCCACCGTGTGCAGCACATGAAAATGCGTGTAAAGCAGAGCTCCCGATAAAATTCCAATCAAAAGTGACAGATACACTTCCTTGGTAAGAAGCGCCAGAGCTATCGCCACAATGGGCGGCAGCAGAGACCAAATTGTTCCTTCCATCTCTTATCCCCCGTATTCACATAATTTCTTCATCTAGGCCACGGCCGGCTCAGCACTCTCCGGAAACTGGGTGAAGTCCGGAAAAGTCACTTCCACCTCATTCCCGATTTCCTCATAAGTTATCTCAAAATCTATGCCCATTTCTATCTGCTGACCATCCGCAGTCATCTGCATATTCAGAGAAATCTCATTGGATATGGGATTATTGTCTTCATCCACCACCAGAGTTCCTCCGGCCTCATCCAGAGAAAACTCCAGATCCTGGGCATCGGTCCCCTGATTTGCCAGGCCCAGCACTAAATCTATCATAGACTGCAGCTTATCGCCGTCCATGGTATAGGTGATCTTAACAGTATCTCCATCCTTCTTGGCCTCTATACTTTCAAAATCATCCTCGTCAAGCTCCACCATGCCCATCTGGCCTTCCAGCTGCTCCTGGATATCCCCTGTCTCTGCGGGAGACTTGGCCTTCTCGCCCATGGCATCTATATAGTAATAGCCGTCGTGGTACCAGACATCCATCTCCACGCTCTCTCCCATGATGCCCAGATCCATTCCCATGGCCATCTCCATGTCGCCGCCATCCCCTGCTTTTTTCATGGCGCCGTCCATACCCAGATCCATGGTTACCGTTACTCCCGTTACTCCCACCTTCAGGCTCCCCTGGGTGTCGAACTTAACGCCTTCTGCCTGGGACAGAATTTTCTGGGCTGCCATATACCTCTCATAGGGCGTCTCCTTTGATCCGCAGCCCGTCAGAGCTGCCGCCCCCAAAAGACCTATGGCCAATACCACATTTTTTCTTCTGTTCATCTCTTCTCCCACCTTTCTCCTCCCCTTCCCGGTTCAGCTAATTAGAGTAATTGTATCACGGCCCCCCCCTGGATGTAAACCTTATCTTGCATTCCTGGGAGCTAAAATATATAATGAAAAGTAAGATATTCCGGCGCAAAATGCCGAAACCTCGGGAGGAAGCTTTATGAAAAATCTCAAGCGTATCCTGGCTCTTCTGGGAGTTTTGCTTCTGCTGGGCTTATATGCGGCCACATTTGTATTCGCTCTGATGGACAGTCCTGCGGCCGGAGGCTGGTTTAAAGCCTCTCTGTTCTGCACCATCGCCATCCCCGTGCTGATTTACGGGTATATTATCGTTTACCGGGCTCTGAAGGGCCGGGGAGCCGACCGTGACAAGCGGGAGAATTCTTCAGGAGGACGGGCACTATGATTGAGACAGTTATTTTTGATATTGGAAAAGTATTGGTTGACTTTGACTGGGAGTTATATCTGGAGCAGCTGGGATTTGACCAGCAAACCCGGGATGTGCTGGTCTCCGCCGTGTTTCGGCATCCGGACTGGACGGAGATAGACCGGGGAGTTCTCTCCAATGAGGAGATCATCTCCCGTTTTATCACAAACGCCGGCGGGTACGAGGCCGAAATCCGCAAACTGGCGGAAAATCTGGGCCATACAATCAAGCTGTGCGATTACACCATGGACTGGCTGAGGGATTTAAAGAGACGCGGGCTTAACCTCTATCTGCTGTCTAATTACGGAGATCTGGTATACCGCACCTCCGTCCAGGAGCTGCCGTTCCTGGAGCTGGTGGACGGAGTTCTCTTCTCCTGGAAATGTCACCTGATGAAACCTGCCCCGGCCATCTACCAGCGTCTGCTGGACACCTACGGAATTAACCCGGAAAAGGCCGTATTCCTGGATGACAAGGCTGAAAATCTCACCGGAGCCTCCGTCTTCGGCATCAAGACCATCCTCTTCCAGGATTATCCCCAGGCTTCCCGGGAACTGGAAGCCCTTCTTCGGTGATCTCCGTCCCCTCAATCGGTATCACAGGTCTGTCCGGAGGACTTTCCCGAAATAAGAAAAAGTGTGAGCTACAACGAGCTCACACTTTTTCTTATTTCCTCCTCGCAGGAACGCATGGCCAGGATTGTCTTTTCCATCAATGTCTCCAGCTCCCAGCCCAGCATCTGGGCTCCCTGCCGGATCACATCCCGGGAGCATCCCGCCGCGAACCGCTTATCTTTAAATTTTTTCTTTAGGCTGGACACCTCCAGATCCATCACGCTCTTGGAAGGCCGCATCTTAACCGCCGCTCCGATAAGTCCTGTGAGCTCGTCCGCCGCAAACAAAAATTTCTCCATCTCCGCCTCCGGCTTCACCTGGCAAACCAGCCCGTAGCCGTGACTGCACACCCCGTGCACCAGCTCTGGGGAACAGCCAATCTCCGCCATAAGCTCTGGGGCCTTCACACAGTGTTCCTCCGGGTATTTCTCAAAATCCACATCGTGAAGCAAGCCCACCAGGCCCCAGAAATCCAGATCCTCGCCGATCTGCTGGGCATACCAGCGCATAACGTGCTCCACGGTCAGCGCGTGCTCCAGGCGAAAGGGCTCCTGGTTATATTTTCTGAGCAGCTCCCAGGCCTGCTCCCTTGTGACTCCTGCCTCCATAGGTTAATTCCTCCTTCCGGGCCTGCGCTGGCTGCCAGCGCTGCCGCTTCTTCTGGCGCTCTGGGCCGAGCTCCTCCGGCCATCGCTGCTGGAGCTTCTCCGACCGGTACCGTCAGAACTTCTTCTGCTGTCTGCCCCGGAGCTTCTCCTGGCTCCCTGGGCTGAGCTTCTCCTGCGCGGCAGCTCCTCACCTCTCTCCAAAGCCTGCTGCCGACGGCGTCTGGCTTCCATTCTGGCCAGACGGCGGCGCCTCTTCATCTCTTTCACATAGAGAATACGCGCAGTGAGTCCTCCCGCCAGCACGACAATTACTGCCAGCACCACCCAAACCGCAGTGGGAATTCCCCCCTTGCTCTCCTTCTGGCTCTCCGGCTCCGGAGTGGGTGTAGCGGTGGCCGTGGGCGTCACGGATGCCGCCACTGCAGGCTTAATACTCTTTTCCGGATGCACCATATCTGAATGGACACCCTCCAGAGCTGTGGTCAGCTCCCGAAGGCTCTCCTCATCCTCTGTGTTGTCCTGGCTCCAGCTGGCTGTGGTCATGATCACCAACAGATACGGATAAGTGTCGTCCATCACCAGCGCCGCATCATGCCAGACAACATTATTTTCCGCGCTGTTATAGCCCGGACAGGAGTAAACGGTGTACAGCCCTCCCAGCTGATTTTGGATAAAGGACTGATCCGCCGCCGTAAACATCTCCCGCACCTGCTGGGAGGCTCCCCGGTCGGAGGTAAAATACTCCGCTATGGAGACCCACATTTCTCCCAGGGCCTTCACCGTATAATTGGGCCATTTTACCTGGGTGTAATCTCCGCTGACCTTTCCGCTTTTTAACCAGGTGTCAAAAAATCCCTGTCCATACTCCTGCAGCAGCAGGGCATAACCGTTATTGTCCCCTTCCTTCACGGTACGCTCCATCACATCCGCCAGGGTATAGGTTTCGCCCTCCGGGTCATTCTTGATGCTGCCGGCCCCTCCGCCGATCTCCTCCAGATCATCCCGGTTGAGCTTGGTGGTCTTCATGTTAATCTCTTCCTTGTCCACCTTTCGCTCCGCCAGAGCGGTCACATAGGGACCCACAATAGTTCCCGCCCCGTAATAGCTGACATCCGGGTTTTTGGTAAAGCCTGAATTCGTCTTTAGGTCATAGAGCAGAAAGCTGACGCTGTAGCCCTTATCCTCCAGCTTCTTGATAGCCGCGTCCAGCTCGGCCTGGCGATCCTTTCCTATAGTGGCATCCGTATTCAGCGGCGCAATGTCTGTACCCGCCGCCTGCTCAATGATGGGCACAGTCTCCGTGACCGTTATATCCAGGGGCTCATTGTCCAAGGTGGTGTCCCGGGTCGTGTTTCCTGTGCCGTCCTGGGAATTGCTGTCCCCATCGTCGGTGCCGCTGTCCGTTCCGGAATCGGTGCCTCCGGCACTGCCGTCAGTCTGGCCGTTCTCCGTATTATTCCCTGTGTTGGAACTGCTCTGAGAGTTATTGCCGGAGCTGTTCTGGTTCGTTCCCTGACTATTGCTCCCGTCCTCTGAGTCGTCGTCAGACTGGCTGTTCTGCCCTCCTATGGTAATACTCTGATTATTCATGTCCGTGACATTTTTCTGGCTGGACGCCAGGGCAGACGTACTGCCCGTCAGCAGCATCAGCGCCGCCAGCAGCCATGCTACTTTTCTCTTCATTACAGCTCCTCCACTTCTATTGTCGATTTCTGCGCCGTCTCCTGGCAGCCTCCCACTGCTGCCGCTGAAGCTCCCGCTCCTTGCGAATGGTCCAGACACGATAGCCCAGGAATCCGCCGCCGCCCAGAATCAGTACCAAAATTACCCATACAAAGACCGGTACTTTTCCTGCTTCTTCCTCTGTCTCCTGGGGTACCTGGGATACGGATACCGGCTCTGCCTCCTCAGGCTCCTCCGTAGGAACCGGGAACACCTCCGTGTGAGCCTGATCCAGATACCCGGCCAGCTCCGCCAGCAGATCACCGTAGGTATCGTCCTGGGAACTCCAGGGAATATTTGTCATGATGGTCATAAGATACGGGTGATCCCCGGACATCACCAGGGCTGCGTCATGCCAGGCCTGATTGCTGGATGTCCCGGTATAGCCCGGCTTCGCGTAAACCGTATAGGTGTCTCCCAGCGCCTGGGTAATCACAGAGCCCTCGGAATGGTCAAACATACCTTTTACTTCCTCCGAGATACCTCTTCCCGACTGGAAATATTCATAGATGGAAACCCACATTTTTGTCAGCGTCCGGGCGTCGTAGCTGGGCCACTGCTTGCCCGCATAGCTGGTCTCCACGCTTCCTCCATTCAGCCATTTCCCAAAGAAATCCGCCCCGTACTCTTCCCTGAGGATATCATACCCCATATTATCGGAATATACGATGGTTCTGGTCATTACCTCCTCCAGGGTGTAGGTGGTTCCTGCGGGATCGTCCTTGATGGTACCGCTGCCGTCGTTAAATTCCGCGGAATCCCGCTCCAGCTGGTCCGTGAGGGATGCCTCCCCGGCGTCCACCACCCGCTCTGCCAGAGCCGCCACATAGGGGCCCTTGATGGAGCTGGCTCCGAAATACACTTCCTCCGGATTCTTGGAGTAGCCCTGCCCCGTCTGAAGATCCAGCAGCAGGAAGCTGACGTCGTACTGCTTGTCCGTAATCTGGCTGATAACCTGCTCAATGGAGGCTCTGGTCTCCGCCTTTAATCCCGGCATCTCGCCCAGTTCCAGAATCTCCTGGCCCTCCGCGGTATCGCAGATCTGGCAGAGCTCCTTGACGCTCAGCTCCATGACCGGGGCTGCATCGGCTCCCTCCTCCCCCTCGGATTCCTCATCCTCTGAGGTGCTCACCGGGGCCACCGTCTCCGGCTCCTCCGCATAGGCGGGTACCGCTCCCATCAGCAGCGCTGCTCCCAACAGTACAGACAATATTCTTTTCTTTCTCATAGTGACTCGTTTTCTCCCTAAAATCCCCCGTCTGATTACTTATACTCACCTATACAGACATACTCAAGCTGATTATATCACATACGCAAAAAAAATGAAAGAGTTACTGCATGCAGACATCTTGAGCATATCATCTCTGTCGCTGCAGTAACTCTTCTTTGTATCATTCCCCTGCAAAATCGGGGGCGCAGGGGGCTGCTACCTCTTTAATTCCGCCACAAATTCACCCATGCGGCGAAGTCCTTCCCGGATATTTTCCGTGGAGGTGGCGTAGGAAAGACGAACAAAGCCCTCCCCGGAAATTCCAAAGCCCGTTCCCGGCACAGTACCCACATGCTTCTCCTCCAGAAGCCGGTTGGAAAACTCCGCCGAGGTCAGTCCGGTTCCTTTGATATTTACAAAGGCGTAGAAGGCTCCCTGGGGCTTCACGCAGGAAAGTCCCGGAATCTCGTTAATGCCCTGGTAAACAATATCCCGGCGCCGCTGAAATTCCGCCACCATGGCGTCCACGTACTCTGTGGTTCCCGTGAGTGCCTCCACGCCGGCCCACTGCACCACCGTGTTCACGCAGGAAATGGAATTTTCGTTGAGGCGGCCGATGGCCTCGATCAAGTCTGCGGGGCCTGCGGCGTAAGCCAGCCGCCAACCGGTCATGGCATAGGTCTTGGAGAAGGACTGGGAGATAATAACCCGCTCCTTCATCCCCTCAACCATGGCCGGGGAATAGAATTTCAGTCCGTCAAAAATGATTTTGTGATATACCTCATCTGAAATCACAATCAAGTCATGCCTCTTGCAGAAGTCGCAGAAGGCCGTCAGATCTTCATAGGAAATCACCGCACCAGTGGGATTGTTGGGATAATTCAGCAGGATAACCTTAGTTTTCTCCGTCACCGCCGCCTCCAGATCCTCAATGGAGTAGGCAAAATTATTCTCCTCCTTCAGAGGGACAAAAACCGGCTTTCCATGGGCCATCTTGGAATGGTTGGGATGGTTGCTCCAGCAGGGATCATTGACGATCATCTCCTGGTCATCGTCCAGAAGGGCCTGGGCTGCCAGCCGCAGGGTGTCCATGCCGCTGGGCGTAATCACAATCTCTGTCTCGGAATTATATTCCACACCGTAATTCTTTTTGATGTCCCGGGCAATAGCCTGCCTCAGCTCCGGGATTCCCGCGTTGGGCGCATACTTGGTTTTCCCCTCCCTGAGGGCCCGGACCGCCGCCTCCACGATATTGGGCGGAGTCGGAAAATCCGGTTCCCCGATGGTAAAGGAAATCATATCGTCACAACTTTTTGCAATGGTATTCTGCTTCTCCAGCAGTACTCGAATGGAAGAACGCTCCAGACATCCCCCCACTTTTGAAACTCGATTCATCTTTATCCCCTCCTGGTTCTCTAAATCAATACCCGTCTATAATCTGCCCGGTTCATGTCATCAAGCAGCTTCTGTTCCTCCTCCGGCGTCATTTCTTCCATGGGGGCGCGCATGTTCGCCGTCCTGATGATTCCCATCTCCCGCAGAAGTACCTTGTAGGCGGAAATATTATTTTTCTCACACAAAATACCGTTCAGTACATTGGTTCTTCTCTGCAGTCTCAGGGCCAGCATCTGATCCCCCTTCCGCAGGGCCTCCCAGAGCTTCACGTAGTGCTCGGGAATAATCATTGCATTTCCTGAAACCACGCCGTCGCCGCCCACCGCCGTCACCGCCTGGAACAGATGATCCGGACCAACCAGCACGGAAAATTGCTCATCATTTACCAGCATAAACTTCTGAAGCCTAGTCATATTCGGATAACTGTATTTGATTCCCACCACATTTTTGCAGGCCTTGGCCACCTCCTCCGCCACCTGGACGGAAATATCATTTACCGCATTCTGGGGGATGCCGTAGAGATACATGGGGAAGTCCTCCGGAAGGCTTCTGGCCACTGTCGTGTAATAATCAATCAAGCCTCGGTCAGAGAGCTTAAAATAGATGGGCGTCACCACGCCTACCCCGTCACATCCTGCTTCCACCGCGTGCCTGGCCAGCTCCACCGTGTCCTTTAGGGTCATGGCTCCCACCTGGGCAAACACCGGGATGCGGCCCGCAGTCTTTTTTACCACGGTCTCCACCACCAGCTTTCTCTCCTCCTGGGTCAGCAGACACATCTCCCCGGTGGTGCCGCAGGGATAGAGACACTGCAGACCGCTGCCCACGATATACTCCGTCAGGCTTTCCAGAGAAGGCACATCCACATTTCCCTCATCATCAAAGGGAGTCACGATGGGCACTGCAGTACCGTACAATTTTTTCATCTTTATCTACCTCCTTATTAAGCACCTAAGTATGCTTTTTTCACCTGTTCATTTGCCTTAATCTCCTGGGCCGGTCCTGACAGCGAGATCTTTCCCGTCTCCAGCACGTAGGCCCTGCTGGCAATTCCCAGAGCCATATTAGCGTTCTGCTCGATCAGCAAAATCGTCATTCCCTCCCTATTCAGCTCCTGGATGATCTCAAATATTCCCCGTACCACCAGGGGCGCCAGACCCATGGAGGGCTCGTCCAGCATCAGCATACTCCCGCCGGTCATCAGCGCCCGAGCCACTGCCAGCATCTGCTGCTCCCCGCCCGAGAGTGTTCCGCCCAGCTGGTTTTCCCTCTCTTTGAGCCGGGGAAACAGGGTGAATGCCCGCTCCATGTTTTTTCGTATGGTTCCCCCATTTTTGTCGATCCAGGCCCCCATCAGGAGGTTCTCCCGCACAGTCATCTTATGGAAAATCCGCCGTCCCTCCGGCACATGACAAAGGCCCCGTTCCACGATCTGATGGGGCGCCAGCTTGGTGATCTCTTCCCCCTTAAATTTAATGCTGGTGCTGTGGCTCACCTTATTGAGGCCGGACAGTGCCCGGAGGGTGCTGGTTTTCCCCGCCCCGTTGGCGCCGATCAGGGTCACGATCTCTCCCTCCTCCACCCGAAAGCTGATATCATCCACTCCCTTGATGGAGCCGTAATTCACCGTCAAATGCGATACCTCTAGCATACGTCGTCCTCCTCCTTGCCCAGATAAGCCTCGATTACCTTGGGATCATTTTGTACCTCCTCCGGGCGTCCCTCAGCGATGGTCACCCCGAACTCAATCACCTTGATCCTGTCGGCGATGGCCATTACCATGTTCATGTGGTGCTCAATGAGGATGATAGAAATGTCAAAGCGCTTCCGAATCTCCCCGATCAGCTGCACCAGATCCTCCACCTCACTGGGATTCATCCCCGCCGCCGGCTCATCCAGACAGAGGATCTTGGGATTGGTAGCCAGGGCCCGGGCGATCTCCAGCCGCCTCTGCTCCCCGTAGGGGAGATTCTTGGCCAGATACTCCGCCTTATCCTCCAGGTGAAACACCTTCAGCAGTTCCATGGCCTGGTTTCGGAAATCCTCCTCCTGGCGTCGAAACCGCTTCGTCCGCAGCAGCGCGTCCGCCAGCTTATACTTCACCTGCAGCTCCATGGCAATCACAATATTGTCCAGCACGCTGACCGACCCGAAAAGCCGGATATTTTGAAAGGTTCTGGCAATACCGTGCTCAGTAAATTTGTTGGAGCGCATACCGTTCATCACCGTGTCGCCGATGGTCACCGTCCCGTGGGTTGGCCTGTAGATCCCGGTGAGCATATTGAAAATGGTGGTTTTTCCCGCCCCGTTGGGGCCGATGATGGCCAGAAGTTCCCGCTCCTTTAGATCCAGATTAAAATTCTGCACTGCCTTCAGGCCGCCAAACTCGATGGACAGATTTTCTGCTTTTAACAGCGTCATATGTAGCTCCCCCTTCCCTAGGCCTTCTCCGCCGTCTTTTTCTGCCTGAGCTTCTGTGCCAGGCCGGACAGCAGTCCTCCGTTGTCCGCCTTCTGATGGATGCTCTCCGGCTGGCCGAAGCGCATAAAGCCAAACTCATGCTTGCCAAAAATCCCCTTGGGACGGTTCAGCATAATCAGGATTAAGACCAGAGCAAAGATTACCAGGCGCCACTCCCCCATGAACCGGAGAAATTCCGGGAGGAAGGTAAAGATCAGGGCTCCCAAAAGGGCGCTGCTGTAGCTGCCGACACCGCCGGCATAGAGGTACATCAGCATATCCGTGGATTTAATCTGGTTAAACATCTCCGGGTTAATAAACATCATCAAATGGGCATAGAGGCCGCCGCCCAGCCCTGCAATGAAGGCCGCAAATACAAAGGATTTAATTTTTGCCTTAGTGGTATCGATGCCCATAGTCTCCGCCGCCAGCTCATTCTCCCGGATAGCCATACAGCCCCTTCCGTATTTGGAGTTGGTAAAATTGCGCAGCAAAATCATCACAAAAATCACACTGATGAAAATTATGGAAAAGTTGCTGAGATTCTGGATACCGTTTAATCCCTTGGCCTTTCCTGCCCAGGGGAAAACTCTCCACAGCACCCGGATAATCTCACTGAAGCCCAGGGTGATGATCGCCAGGTAATCTCCCTTAAGCCGCAGGGAGGGAATACCAATGAGAAGGCCAATGATGGCCGCCATGACAGCCCCCAAAATCAGGGACACCAGAAACAGTCCATAGGTGGCAAAAATATTTCCCATATATCCGGAAAATACCAGTTTTGTCATCATAGCCGCCGTGTAGGCGCCCACGGACATAAAGCCCGCCTGACCCAGAGAAAACTGTCCTGTCATGCCGTTGACCAGGTTTAAGCTCATGGCCACGATGGCGTTGATGCTGGCCAGCTGGATAATCTGATACCAGTAGGCGTTAATGATGCCCGCCTGGTGCAGCAGCACCACCCCAAAAAACACTGCCGGAATCATCAGATAGCTGACATAGGATTTTTTCCCTTTTTGTCCGATTTTTAATTTTCCCATCCCACATCACCTACACTTTCTCTGTCACCAGCTTGCCGAAGAGACCTGCCGGCTTAAACAGCAGAATAATAATCAAAACCAGATACGCCACGCCAAACCCCAGATCCGCGTTGATATTTGTGGCAAACACCTCGATGACACCCATAATCATGCCGCCCCACATGGCTCCCTTGATGCTCCCAATGCCGCCCACCACCGCAGCGATGAAGGCCTTGTTTCCCAGGAAAGAACCTATGCTTACCTCCAGGGCCGGGTACATGATCCCGTAGAAGACGCCGCCGGCTCCGGCCAAGGCTGCGCCGATGAAGAAAGTGATGGCGATGGTCCGATTGATATTGATTCCCATCAGGGCCGAGGCGTCCCGATCCATGGACACAGAGCGCATTCCCCGGCCTACCTTCGTCCTGTTTACAATAAAATTCAGTCCCAGCATCAGCGCCAGAGCCAGGACAATCAGAAGAATCTGGGTGGTGGTGATGGTAATATCCCCGATGGCAATATTTTTGCTCTCGATCAAGGTGGGGAATGCCTTGGGAATGGGCCCGATAAAAGGAAGAGCACGGCAGAAGTTCTGAATAAAGGTGGAAACGCCCAGAGCCGTGATCAGCGCCGACAGCTTAGGCTGGTTCCTCATGGGCTTGTAGGCGATCCTGTCTGTGATGATGCCGATAACCCCGGCCACCAGCATGGACATCAGCAGGCAGATGATGAAATGATTTCCCATGAACATGCAGGTAAAAAAGGCGGTGTATGCCCCCAGCATGAGGAAATCCCCGTGAGCAAAATTAATCAGATCCACGATGCCGTACACCATGGTGTACCCCAAAGCCACCAGCGCGTAGACGGCGCCGATCTGGATCCCATAGATTAAAAGCTGAAAAAATTGTGACATTCTGTTCTCTCCTATCTTCAAAGTATGGCTTGCAGCTGCCCCTAAAAATAAAGATAGCCGGATCCAGGGAGCTCCCGAATCCGGCATGACCTTCATCCTTTATCGGGCGAGTCCCGCCCGTCCGCAGGACATGAATCGCGGGACGCCCGGAGGGTTACACATTCGTTAGTTCGGAGCAATCGTAGTCACATAGGTAGGTATTCCGTCTTTGTAGATCATGATGTTGGCGGCTTTCTGAGGATTTCTGTTTTCGTCATACACCAGATGTCCGCTGGGCAGATCCATATCCGTCTCAGCCAGGGCGTCCCGGAAGGCCTCGCTGTCCTCCACTGTGCCTGCTCTCTGAAGAGCGTCCACAATGATCTGCACGGAATCATAGCTCATGGTGGACTGAGTGTTGGGTTCCATGTCGTACTTCTCCCGGAAAGCCTCCGTATACGCCTGGGCCACAGGATCTGTGCTGTCCGCAGCGAACAGGGAGATAAAGTAGCAGCCCTCCACATTCTCATTTCCGGCCACCTCCGGCACGTTGGGGTTATCCCAGCTCATCTCGCCTAAGATTTCCGCGTCGATGTTCATCTCCCGAATCTGCTTGATCTGCAGGGGAAGCTCACCGGCCTGGTTGGGGAGGAAGATCACCTCCGCACCGGAATTCTGAATGTTGGTCAGCTGGGCCTTATAATCCTTCACATCTGCTCCCGCATAAGCCTCAAAGGCCACAACCTCACCGCCGTTAGCCTCTAACTGCTCCTTAAAATTCTGGGCCAGACCCATGGAATAATCGTCCGCGTTGCTGTAGAGCACCGCCACCTTGGAAGCCTCCAGCATATCCTGGGCTACCTGGGCGCAGACCACCGCCTGGTAGCTGTCCGTCCAGCAGGCACGGAACACATACTCTCCGCCCACAGTGGTGCAATCGGGATTGCTGCCGGTAGTGGTAATCGCCGGCACTTTGGCGGAAGTGGCCAGGGGACCTGCAGAAATCATAGGACCGCTGGAATCCGGCCCGATAATAGCGATTACCTCATCCTGTCCAATGAGCTTATTGTAGGCGTTGTTGGTAATCTCCGGTTTGGCCTCGTTGTCCGCCTCCACGATCTCAAAGGTGTACTTCTCTCCGCCTACCTCGAAGCCGCCGGCCTCATTGATCTCCTCCACCGCCATCTCCACGCCGTACCGGGCATATTCCCCCGCTACCGCGCTGGCCCCTGTGAAGGGCATACAAAGCCCCAGCTTTAACACATTTCCGCCGCTGCTGGCGCTCTCTTCTTTACTGTCGCCGCCTCCGCAGGCCGCCAGGGAAACGGTCATGACTCCCGCCAACACTGCTGCCAGTACTTTTTTCATCTTCATAAGTAAAAACCTCCTTTTTTATGTATTTTAAACATCGCTGTCTAAAATCCTTTTGATTCCTTCTGTCATATTGCACATGTTTCTTGCTCTTTTCTGTAGTAATTCTGTCATATTTTTCCTTTTTTATCATCGTTCTCCCCACAAAAACGGGAGGCCCATTTTTGTACATTTTCCAACGGCCTCCCTCTATGCTTTCAGCGTTCAATTTTTCTCAGAGAAGAATTCCTCCTCCCCGTACAGCTCATAAATTTTGTATGCGATCATCATCTGTTCGTTAAAGCTCACCTCCCCCTCCATATCCAAGAGCTCTTTTACCTTATTCACCCGATAGCGGACGGTATTTTTGTGCAGATGAAGCTCTTCCGCCACCCGGGTCACATCCCCTCCGTAGGTTACATAGCTCTGAATAGTCTTGAAAAGCTCCCCCTCATACTGGTCATCAAACTGGCGAATCCGCCCCAACAGTCGTCGGCTGTACTGGCGCATCCAGTTGTCCCGATAATAGGGCATTAAGATCTGATAAATTCCCAGCCGGTCAAAAGAAATCCAGGAACACTCCCGGCGTCTGGCATACTCCTGGGCGCACAGGCCTTCCTCGATGGCCCGATTCAGCTCTTCGGGGATCCAATGGAGGTTCCCAAGGCCGATCCAAAAATTTTCCTTTCTAAACTGCATTCTTCTGCGCACTGCCGCGCCCAGATCCCCGGAGCAGCTGCGCATATCCAAAATCAGCAGAAATCCTCCCTTGTAAAAAAATACCGTGTCGCACTTCATCAGCCCCGCCTGAATGCTCCGATAAATACTGTAGGCGTCTCTGCTCTTTTCTTTATCCTTGGGCTGGCAGTAGGCCACCACATACTGCCGCATATCCGCCTTCAAAATTCTCCAGATGAGCACATTTCGCTCCGTAACGGTCAGCTCCCCCTTGAGGAGGCGCTCGATCCTCTCCTCCAGCAGCTCTTTGTCATCCCACTCGTCCATCTTGGCCTTGATCGTCACCACAATCTCCTCAAAATATGCCTCATCCCGCCCAAAAAGAAAAATAGGAAGCCCCTGCTGATCTGCATAGTCCAGGGCTTCCTGAGGCAGTTCCTGGTAGTAGATAGTCTTCACCGCCAGACCGCTGATGCCGTCCTCCACCAACCCTTTCAGGGCATCCAAAATTTTCTCCGGGGCATTTCGGGCAAAAAGAAAGCTAGAAATCACAAAAGCATTCCGGGCAAAGGCCCACTGCTTCCTCAGCTTCCTGTCCTCCGTGGCGTACTCATAGTCCAAAATCCCCACGTTGCACACTTTATTGTCCAGCCCGCTCTCTCCCGCCACCAGGCGAAAAACCCGAAATTCCTCCAGCTGCCACACTTCCCGCACAGTAATCGGCATTTTTCTCACTCCTTTTTTCTCAATCCCATTTGGCTATTTTGCCCTGGATTTTTTTCTATATCTGCGGAACCCCAAAATTTTTACCAAGAATCCCCTCCCATATTACCATGCAGCTATATATATTTCCAGAAATATTGCACTGTATATGCTTGTTAATAGTATTTTTTATTTATACCCCAAAATAAAACTGATTATTTCGCGTAACTTGATACAACTTCGCCCGGCTCCGTAATTCCTTTCAGCAAAAGAGAATCCTGCTTGCCAGGATTCTCCGCCTGCGGTGGGTAGCTTTAGCGACATAACTCCTCTCCGCCGCAGTGCGCTCCTGCCCGGAGGGCTTTTTGTTCTCTGGAAAATTCAAAGGAATTTCCCAAAAACAAAAAAACGTCCCCCAAGTGTTCTCATGAATGAAATCACTTGGGGGACGCCTTTTTATTGGCTTTATTTATTTCTGTAGATAATGTCGTTTCTTCCCGGGCCGTTGGAGACCATGGTGATGGGGAAGCCGATCTGCTCCTCCACAAACTCGATGTACTTCCGGCAGTTCTCCGGCAGCTCCTCGTAATTTTTAATTCCGCGGATATCGCACTTCCATCCGGGCAGTACCTTCAGCACAGGCTTTGCCTTCTCCAGCAGATGGGTCACCGGGAATTCTGTGGTCACCTGGCCGTCGATGTCGTAGCCCACGCAAACGGGAATCTCATCCAGGTATCCCAGCACATCCAGCACCGTGAAGGCCACGTCTGTGGTGCCCTGCAAGCGGCAGCCATACTTGGAAGCCACACAGTCAAACCAGCCCATTCTTCTGGGGCGCCCTGTGGTGGCGCCGAACTCTCCGCCGTCTCCTCCCCGGCGTCTCAGCTCGTCAGCCTCCTCCCCAAAAATCTCGGAGACAAAGGCTCCCGCTCCCACCGCGCTGGAGTAAGCCTTGCAGACAGTGATCACCTTCTCAATGGCATAGGGGGGCACTCCCGCTCCGATGGCCCCGTAGGCAGCCAACGTGGAGGAAGAGGTAACCATGGGATAGATGCCGTGATCCGGATCTTTCAAGGTTCCCAGCTGTCCCTCCAGCAGGATCTCCTTGCCCTCCTTCCAGGCGTTCCACAGGAAGCTGGACACGTCGCAGGCGTAGGGGGCAACCATCTCCCTGTAGCTCATCAGCTCCTCAAAAATCTTCTCCGGATCCAGCAGGGGCTTGTGATACAGATGCTCCAGCATTACGTTTTTCGTCTCGCACACTCTGGCCACCTTATCCCTAAGCTCCTCCTCTTCGCCGAAGAGCTCGCTGACCTGGAAACCGATTTTCGCATATTTATCTGAGTAGAAGGGTGCAATGCCGGATTTGGTGGAACCGAAGGACTTTCCGCCCAAACGCTCCTCCTCGTACTGATCAAAAAGCACATGGTAGGACATTACCATCTGCGCCCGGTCGGAGACCTTGATGGCGGGCATGGGCACGCCCCGGTCCACAATACT
This sequence comes from Candidatus Egerieimonas intestinavium, assembly GCA_018711815.1. GTDB lineage: Bacteria > Bacillota > Clostridia > Lachnospirales > Lachnospiraceae > Egerieimonas > Egerieimonas intestinavium. Next base: position 8,552 of record DVHU01000054.1, on the reverse strand, counting down.
CTGAATCTCCTTGAACAGTACCGGAATATTCAGGGCAACACCGTTGCCGATGACGCTGGTGGTGTGATCATAAAACACACCGGACGGCAGGGTGTGAAGGGCAAATTTACCATAATCGTTGATAATGGTGTGGCCCGCGTTGGCTCCGCCCTGGAAACGCACGATAATGTCCGCCTCCTTGCCCAGCATATCGGTAATCTTACCTTTGCCCTCATCTCCCCAGTTTGCTCCTACAACTGCCTTAATCATTCTCTTACATCCTCCTGCGTATTGTTTATACCAAAAATACAGTTTTATTGTATCACAGTTTTCTTATAAGCAAAACTTATTATTACTTATAAAGTCCTTCGGTGGTATTACGTAGCTTAATAAATCTCCACCGTTTCCGCAACAAAGCAATACGAGATAAGTATACAACGAATCCAGGCAATTCTCAACTGTTTCATGAAAATTTCCAGCTCCTAAAATTTAAACTCCCCTGCCTTCTTCCCAGAAACTTTTATTCACCCAATGAACCGGCTCCTCCTGGTTGAGCACCCGGATGATATCCTTCGCCGTGCAGAGGCTGATATCCCTGTAGGCTTCATAGGTTTCCCCTCCGGTGTGGGGAGTCACCAGGACATTCTCACAGCTCAATATGGGAGCCTTTTCATCCAGGGGCTCCACCTCAAAGGCATCCAGGGCCGCCCCGGATAGCTTCCCGGTCTTTAATTTTTCCGCCAACGCCTCCAAATCCACCAGCGCTCCCCGGGCTGCGTTGATGAGATACGCCCCGTCCTTCATGCGGTCCAGGAGTTTCCCATCAAACATGTGGTAGGATTCCTTTGAGGGCGGAATATGGATACTGACCGCATCGCAGGTCTCTATGATCTCCTCCAGACCGGCCATGGTCACCCCCAGCTCCCGGGCCCGCTCTTCGTTGGGATAGAGATCGTAGGCGTACACCTCCGCAGAAAATCCCCTCAGCTTTTCTGCCACCAGCTGGCCGATGGCCCCAAAGCCCAGAAGCCCTATTCTTTTCCCCTTGATCTCCCGACCCATATAGCGGGGCCACTCCCCCTTGAGGATTTTGTTGTGCAGGGGGACGATGCCCCTGAACAGATCGATCATCAGACCCAGAGTAAGCTCCGCCACCCCGTTGGCGTTCATCCCCGGCGCGTTTAATACTTTTACCCCGTGCCGGGCGGCCGCCTGGCAGTCAATGTTATCGGTGCCCACCCCAAATTTCGCCACTGCCTTCAGCTTTGGGGCATGGGCAAACACCTCCTCCGTATACTGATCCAGGCCCACCACCGCCGCGTCCACGTCCCTCAGGACAATCTTTAGCTCCTCCTGGGAATAGGCCGGGAAGGAGCGGGATGGGTCATAAATCACCTGATGGCCGTGCTCCTCCAAAAGCTTCCAGGCCTCCCGGCATAACGTGTCATAGTGCGATGCAGATACCAATACTTTCCCCATAATGTCCTCCTGAATTTAATTTTTTATTTATTATTTTAAATCACTTTTGGCATTACGGCAATTACTTTATCTCTTCTAGCGCTATTTGCATTTCTTTCCCAGGAAACCAAAAAGCCGCCGCCTTTGGCTAATACCTTCTTGGGTTCAGCCACGGCGGCAGCCTCCTGCCTATTTGTTGTTATGTCAAACTATTCTTGTTCGTTAATTAAATCCGTAAATCCTCTGTACCAGCTTATACAGCTCCACAGATACCGTCCTGCCCCCTCTGCCCGGCAGGTGCACCAGCCGTCCCAGCAAGGACCAGCGAAGGGTTCGGTAGGTCTTGGGCGATTTCTCCCTCATGTATTTCCAAAGCTCCTCCTTCTTCTGGAAATTTTCCTCCAGCTTAGAGCGGATGGCCAGAATGGAAGATACTGTAGTGATAATGCTCAGACAATGGAGCATATACTCCCGCTGCCGCTTGTGCAGATTTTTCTGCTCCCCCATCCAGTCAATCATCATCCGATTCACCCTCATCTGCTGATCCAGCCGGCCGATCATCACCGTCTCATTTACCGACTGATCCGCCCGGCCGATGTAATAGCGGTAAAAATTGGCATCCACATAATACATGGTTTTCACATAGGGGAAGGGTACGAAAGCCACCAGGTTATCCACATAGAAGGTGTGCTCCGGCAGCTTCATTCCACATTCCCGGAGAAGCTCTGTCCGGTAGATGAGGGAGTGCATCAGCAGGTAGTGGCTCTTTCCCAGAGATTTAGCCTCGTCCCAGGTGAAAATCCGATTCTGGGGCAGGGATCTTGTATATTTCATCACCCGCTTGTGATCTGCTCCCTCTTTCTCGTAAACATAATTGCTGATCAGCATATCCAGAGTCTGAGGACCGCGGATGGACTCGTTTAAGACCATGAGAATCTTTTTGTAGGCCTCCTCGTTTACCCAGTCGTCGCTGTCCACCACCTTGAAGTATAAACCTGTGGCGTTGGCAAGACCTGTGTTGACTGCGCCTCCGTGCCCTTTATTTTCCTGGTGAATAACCCGGATAATGGAAGGATACTCCGCCGCGTAGCGATCCGCGATTTCCCCAGTCCGGTCCTTGGTGGAACCGTCGTCCACGATCAATATCTCCACATCCTCGCCGCCCACCAGCAGCGATTTGATACACTTCTCCATATATGCCTCGGAATTATAACAAGGCACAGTAATGGTCAGCAACTTCATCTATGTTCCTCCTGATTCTCATCATTATATTTTTCCTGTCCCAAACGCAGCTGCAGCTCCCCGGCGTAAGCACTGAAGGCCGCCGGAACCGGATACTTTTCTTCCGCCGTTCGGATATCCACGAAGAGAAGTCCGTCCCCCTCTCCTGAATCCAGGGAAGCCACCTTCACCAGATAGCCGGTCATCTGCCATTCCACATGGGAAAAAATATGCTTGGATTCCTGCAGGGGCAGGATTCTTAAGGGGGTAAGCCTCTCCTTCTCCAGAAGCTCCAGCACCTCTTGCCGGGACAGATGCCCCTTATAATTGGGAAATTCATACAGTCCGGCCAGAAGTCCCCGGGCCGGCCTTCTGCGTATGGCCACCCGCTCTCCGTCCCGGATTACCAGCACCGTCCTGGGCTCCACCCGCCGGGATTTTCCCTTACTTTTCACGGGAAAATCTTCTATTCTCCCGTCTGCTTTAGCTCTGCAGAGAAACGCCAGCGGGCACTCCCCGCATTTGGGTTCTCCCTTGGGCACGCAGACCATGGCCCCCAACTCCATCAGCGCCTGGTTCAGATCTCCCGGACAGTCCTTGGGCATTGCCCGGCCCAGCTCCGCCTCCACCCGCTTTCTGACGCTCTGCTTCATGATGTCCCCCTCATCCTCCCGGACTCTGGAGAGCACCCGCAGCACATTTCCGTCCACCGCAGGCACCGGAATATCAAAGGCGATGGAAGCCACGGCCCCGGCTGTATAATTTCCAATTCCTGGCAGGCTGCGCAGCTTCTCGTAGTCCGCGGGCAGCTGCCCGCCCATCTGGCTGCACACCAATTCCGCAGCCTTTTGCATATTCCGCACCCGGTTGTAGTAGCCAAGTCCCTCCCACAGCTTCAGCAGCTGCTCCTCCGGGCAGGCTGCCAGTTCCTGCACCGTGGGCAGAGCCTGGATAAAGCGCTGGAAATACGGCTTAACGGCCTCAACCCTAGTCTGCTGCAGCATGATCTCCGATACCCAGATATAATAGGGATTTTTCTGCTGCCGCCAGGGCAGCTCCCGGTGCCCCTGCCGGTACCAATCCACCAGAGGCTCCACGATCTCTTCTAACATATCATTCCTCGTATCTCTCAAAATTCACCGGCAGCTCCTGATCCAGGAAAATTTCCTCCGGGGTCACCTGACAGTCAAAGGCCAATACCTTCACTCCCCGTTGAGCGATCTGGGCCAGCACCTGGCCAAATTCCGGCTGTCTCACCCAGTTAGCCTGAACCTCATGGATGCCTTTCATCTGCACCACAAAAATCAGGTAAGCCTCATATCCGGCCTCCAGGCAGTCTATGAGCTCCCGCATGTGGCGCACGCCTCTCTCCGTGGGGGCATCGGGAAAGCGGGCTACTCCTCCTTCATCCAGAGTAACGCCTTTTACTTCCAAAAACGCCCTGCGTTTTTCATCCTCCACGTAAAAGTCAAAACGCGAGCTGCCAAATCTGCGTTCCGGGTAAACCCGGGCTTCCCGGGAAAAAAGCAGTCCCTTTCGCAGCCATTCTCCCACCACCTTATTGGGAATCTGGGAGTCAATATTCACAATCCTGCCGTCCTGATGGCGAACGGCCACCAAATCATAGCGGGTTTTCCGCTCCGGCTTGTCTGCCTCCTGCAGATATACGAAAGCTCCCGGAAGCAGCAGCTCCCGGCACCTCCCTGTATTTTTTACATGGCAGACCTCCGTTTTCCCGTCCAGCTCCACCCGGGCGATAAAACGGTTGGGCCTGCTCTCAAAAAATCCTGTTCGTATTCTATCATATTTCACAACTGTTACCAACCTATTTTACTAAATCTTAATGAAATTTCTTGCTTTTCCCAGTAGGGCCCGCTAAAATGAGACTAACGCCAAGGGCGTCCCAAAAGCTCCGGCTTTTCGGCCCCTTTCAATCATCAACCGCAGAAAGGATTTTTCCATGGACAGTATTATTTTTGACGTTGACGGCACCCTCTGGGATTCCACCCCCCTGGTGGCCACGGCCTGGACTGAGGTTTTCGCCCGTGAAACCAGCTATCACATGATCTTTACCGCTGAGACCCTTCAGGCTCTCTTTGGCAGAACACTTCCCGTGATCGCAGGAATCCTGATGCCTGAGCTTTCCCAGGAACGGCAGCTGGAGATTATCGACAAATGCTGCCAGGCAGAGCATGAGGCTCTCTTGTCCTCCAGAGAGCCCATGACCTTCGAGGGTCTCGAGGAGGTTTTGGAGACGCTCTCCCAGAAATATCCCCTTTTCCTGGTGAGTAACTGCGAGGCCGGGTATATCGATATTTTCTTAAAGGTGAACAAGCTCTCCCGCTACTTTAAAGATGCCCTGTGTCCCGGCGACACAGGCCAGGGGAAAGCGGAAAATATCCAAAGAATCGTCCAGCGCCACCAGCTGCAGTCTCCCATCTACGTGGGAGATACTCTGGGTGATGAAAAAGCCGCCCACACCGCCGGCCTTCCCTTTGTGTACGCAGCCTACGGCTTTGGTCAGGCCCAGGAGCCGGAATATACCATCTCAAGCCTTCGGGAGCTTCCCTCCCTGGCCCAGCGGCTGGAATCTGCAGCTCCTTAACCATGCAGGCTGCAGTCCATTAGCCCTGCTGGCTGCAGTTTACTAGCCCTGCTGGCTGCAGTCCACTAGCCGTGCAGGCTGTAGCCCTCAGGATAGTAACAGATCACGGGGGTTCCCACCTCAATCATGCTGTACAGCTTTCCGGCCACTCTGCTGGGCAGGTTGATGCAGCCGTGGGAACCGCTGTAAATATATTTCTGCCCGCCGAAGTAAGAGTTCCAGTCGGCGTCATGAAGGCCGATTCCCCCGTTGAAGGGCATCCAGTAAGCCACCGGAGTCTCGTACTCCGGTTTTCCTGTGCTGGGCACAATCTGTCCCCGCAGCACCCGGTTTCTCTGCTTGAAATACAGATAATAGATCCCCTCCGGGGTATAGCGGCTCCGAACCATGGTTCCGGTCACCACATCGCTGTCCAAAACGCATACGCCGTCCTGATAAAACCACATGTGCTGATTGGACATATCAATTTCCACATAGGTGTTTCCAATTCCCCCGTTTTCCAGGGAGTCCACTCCTTTTTGCTTGTACACCGGCTCCCGGGTCAGGACAGACCCCGCCGCCAATTCTTGCTTTAGCTGCTCCTTCTCCTGAGCTCTGGACAGCATCCAGCCGTAGGAGCCTCCGGATAAGGTATATTCCCCGTAGTTGGTGGAGCGGAAGGTCCGCTCGGCCCCCACATTGTCGATCCGGCTCTCCATTTCCTTCACAAAGGTATCCAAACACTGCTGGTAAACGCTCTCGTCCTTATAGTAATTTCCCGCCTCATCCTGGAGCAGCCAGCCTCTTAAGGTATTGCCGTCCAGCACCAGGGTCTCTCCCCCGGGCATCTGGTAGGTGATGCTGGCGTTGGCCAGCTGGTTAAGCTGATCTTTCTGGGCCAGCAGAATCTGGCTATCCTGGCGGGTGGCCGGAGCCTCATAAAGCCCCAGCTCCTCCGCGGAGATTTCCGTCTCCCCAGCCAGCACCGCCTGCTCCAGGGCGTTTTTCAGCTCCTGGATTTTCAGCTGATTCCCTTCTACCTCCGGCTGAATGACGAATCCTCCCTCCTGATAGACCAGCTGGGCATCCGCAGGGGCGGTGACCTGATCAGCCTGTGCCTGGGGGAGGCTGTCAACAAACTCTCCCAGCAGCTCCCGGTCAAAGTCTATATTTTCCGCCACCTGATACTCCCGGGGTGTAAAAAGAGCCGGCAGCCACAGCCAAATGTTCTGCTCCTCCAGTATCTTTTCCACACTGCCGTCCGGCACATAGTGATAGTCGATCATCTCCGGCGTGATCTCTGCCTCCTGCCCGTCCCGCAAGAGCAGCTTTAGACTGTAATCCTCCACCTGCTCCCGGATGAGGGCTTCCGTATCCGCCAAGTTCATCTGTCCGCAAGCCACCTGATTCACCGTCGTCCCGGGCAAAAGCTTGTCCTGGTACTGCCAGGCCATCCCCGCGTATCCCAGAATCAGCACCCCCAGGGCTCCCGCTGCCATGACCCCTGCCTTTTGTCTACCGCTGAACTGCTTCCAGCTTAAAAATCGCCCGCCAAAGAATTTTCTGTGCTGTGTCCCGCTGGTTTTCTCCTCTGCCGCAGCTTTTTCTGCCTCCTGGGATTCTTCTGCCCGCTGTTCGGATTCTCTCTCTAAGATGGCTCCCTGGGCTCCTTCCCCTGGGATGGCCCCCTGAGCTGTTTCTCCTAAGATAGCTCCCTGGACTTCCTGCCCCGCCGCGGGAGATTCCGCTGTGGCAGCCGCCTCCCTGGCGGGATCATCCATTTTTCGAGCCGCCTGCTCCGCCCCGCGGGCCTTCTCCTTTGCGGCCTCCTCCTGGACTGCCTGGGTTTTGGCCTTTCTCAGCAGTTCCTCCTGCTTTTGCCTTCTCTTTCTGCGGCTGTTTTTCTTTCTTTTATTATTTTCACCCATCTATCCTTACCCCATATAATTCTTTCTGCAGCTATTATCTATGTCCTTCGGACATGACGCCTGCAGCTATTATATCATGTTCTCCGAACATGGTATATTTAGCGCCCGGATTTCTGCGGCTTGCGCAGAAACCGGTATGCGCAGGTATAATAGCCACTTTGTGGCTATTATACCATATCCCATCATGTAATTGGTACTCTATAAATTATATGGCAAAGTTTGATTTAATACACTCTTGCAAGTTTTTCAGAAAGTGCTATAATTAGCTCATGGGGTATTGGCGCAGTTGGGAGCGCGCAACATTCGCATTGTTGAGGCCACGGGTTCGAATCCCGTATGCTCCACTAAAGAAAGCAAATCCGAACTCAACCATGGGTTCGGATTTTGTGCGTTCTTCTCCGGTGAAAAGAGCAAGGAGCTGCTGCAATTAACGAATATTTCTGTATATTTACCCTCTGTAAAATTCCATTAGAGAACATATAACAAAATGCCCTCATATCCAGAGATACAAAGGCATTGTATAATTCCTATCAGGCACAGAGATATTCTTTCATCTGCGCCTTTATCTTTTCTCTTGCGATAATGACAGACCGCCGTACCGCCTGCGGTGTGCAATGTTCCATCGCTCCAAGCTGATAGTAGTTCAAATCATATTCGTGATAGAGCAGGAAACGCCGCCGCTCTCTTTCCAGATACGCCATTTACATTCTTCCCGTCCGTGGTTATATGCCATTCTTGTTTTCCTCCAATCTGAATTTTTTTGAAAAATCCAGATTGTGAGGTGGAGAACGACAGCCCACGCCAAAAGCAGGCTTGCCCTGTAACTTAACAAAAATCGACAAAAGAAAATCCGCAAAGGCTGTCAGACCAATGCGGATATAGGTATTTTTATTTCTATTATGTAGATATTTGACATCTGTTTTTAGGGTATAAGAGTACCACGCAGAAGCAATGATTTTTTTAACAAATTGAAATTGCTAATCTGTGGTATTATGTAGATAACTGCTGCTTCTGATAAGCAGCGAAGTGGCGGTACTTGACCAGCACATAGGAAATCCCCCCCCCAAACTCAAACGGGTCTGGGGGAACTGTTTATTTGGGCGTGAAGAAACATCCCACCAAATCTACCGTTTTTTTATTCGGTGGGCTTGTCCTACCTATATTTTATAAAAGGAAAGAGCCGATAAACTGTGATCTTCTCACATGATCATCGGCTCTGCGTCGTTGCGTCTGGCTCTTTGATAACTGTTGTTTTTAAGTCCCTTATATTTATTAAACTTTCCCGTTTACATTTAGGACAGTATAACGGGAATTTCTGAAGTACTGTTTCTGGCAATACTTTAACACGTGTTTTATTTTGACAAATCGGGCATACTACCCAG
>DVHU01000053.1 GCA_018711815.1 Candidatus Egerieimonas intestinavium | reverse complement strand
CCAGGAAATTCAGAAGAATTTCCTGGCAAACAAAAAGCCCCGTGTAAATGAACTTCCATTTACACAGGGCATCCTTATCACTGCTTTTCCGGATATATCTTTATTTTTTTCTCAGCCAATCGCTGTAATCCACCAGGGTCACACCGGCGTCCTTGTCCTCGACCACCTCAGCCTTAGCTCCTGCGGCCTGGGCTTTTTTCATCAGCTCCTGCACGGTGTAGTTGGGAATCACAGGCTCATTGGAGGGCTCTTCCTGATGGAATACGGGAGGTACCTTCAGCTCTTCCCGGGAATCATCCCCCGGTGTCTGCATCTCTTCCGCAGATACTCCCTCTTTCTGTACCGGCTGTCCCGCCTCCGGGGTCTCCGCCGACTGCTGTCCGGCAAGCTCAGCCTGCTCCCGCTCAAACTGCCGAACCACAGAGGCCAGCTGCTCTTCCACAGAAAGCTCCTGCTCCGTACCGGCAACGGGCATCGCCATGGGCTCCACCTGCTGCTCTTCCTCCTCCGGGAAGCTTACTTCTTCTTCCTCGTCGTCGTCCTCATATTTCGACCGTTTTTTCTTGCTCTTGGCTTCCTTCCGGGCGGCCTTGTCCGCAGCTTTTGCTTCCTTTTTGCGGCGCTTTCGCTCCTTCCGGCTTAAGCCCTCATCCTCGTCGTCGTCATCCTCTTCCTCTTCCTCCTGGGGAAGGGCTTTGGCAGCTCTCCTGCGGATGGGGTCTTCCTCCTCCATCTCCTCCTCGTCATCATCATCGTCATCGTCTTTCTTGCAGATCTCAGACAGGATAAAGAGCAGGATGACAAAGACCACTGCCAGACCGATAATAATCAGCCCCTCCATGCTTCTCATGGCCATCACCACGTAGCCGATGAAGGGCATGGTAAAGACAACCTTTGACACGCCGTTGCTGATGTTGGCTTCCTTAGTCACCTGAGGACTGGTCCCCGGGGCTGTCAGCGTACAGGTATTCTCCTCCACATTCAGATTGGTAATGCGGTATACGTAATTTCCTGTGCTGGCTTCCTCCAGCACCTTATCGCCATTTTTCATCTCCTGGGCTTCCTTGGGCACCGCGTAGGTAACGCTTCCGGCGGCCAGGTTGGTCTGCATACTCATGTCATCCATGACAAAGGTCTGGACTCCCACCAGAGGCGGAACCAGCAGCGCCGCTGCCGTCAGAATCGCACAGACCAGAATTATATTAACGATTACTTTTAAAAATCTGGACATTTGAATCTCTCCTTAACTCGACAGTCTCTCTAACAACCTTTATTCTACCATTTTCTCTCTGTCCTGTACACAAAAATCTGGAATTTTCCAAAATTTCTTGCTATAATCGGGTCGGAGGTACCGCCGATGAAACGTGAAATCAAATTGATCGAAGATCTCTCCCTGAACGCCTGGCCCTCTCACCAGATTCAATTTTATGATGGGTGGATTCTTCGATTTTCTTATTTTTATACCCACAGAACCAACAGTGTGGAGCAGCTGGGGCCCTCCTCTCTGCCCCTGGCGGAAAAAATCCGCTATTGCGAGAGGGTCTACCAGAGCTGGGGAACTCCCGCTATTTTCAAAATCACGCCCCTTTTGGACGAAGGCTTTGAGGGGCTTCTGACCGCCGAAGGGTATCACACAGAGCATGTCACCGAGGTCATGCACCTGAACCTGAACGAGAATACCCGCCGCCTGGCCCACGCTCCCGTCACTCTGGAGAAGGGCGTCAGCGACCGATGGATCAACGGGCTTTTCGCACTGAAGGGCACCACCAACGCCATGCACCGGCTGGTAGTGCCCTCCATGTACCGGGCAATCCCCAAGGAAACCATCTCCGCCGCCATCTACGACGGCCACAGGATCGTAGCCACCGGCCTGGGTATCCTGGATCGGGATTATATCGGCCTCTACGCCATCCACGTGCATCCCGCTTACCGGAAAAAGGGCTACGCCCGCAGTCTGTGCTCCTCCATCCTGGAGGCCGGCAGAGCCCTGGGGGCTTCCCACAGCTATCTGCAGGTGGTAAAGGGAAACACCCCCGCCAAAAATCTATACGAGAGCCTGGGGTTTGAAGACCTGTACACCTACTGGTTCCGGGTCAAGGAACTGTCCTATTCCCCGAAGGCTTCCGCGCAGCGCTTCAGCATGTCACGAATCGGCAGCTGATAGGGGCATCTGGTCTCACACTCTCCACATTCCACACAGGCGGAGGCCTTCACCGGCAGGGTGCTGTATCTGCTCCTGGCCCAGTCCGCCAAACCATATCTTCTGAGATATCCCTCAAAGAGGAAGGCGTTGGGAATCTGGATTCCCACCGTGCAGGGGGCACAGTAATTGCATCTGCGGCAGAAATTATTTCCCAGCTCCCGGCGCACCTGCTCCGTCTGCTGTCTCTCCTCCTCCGTCAGGGGAGTCTTATCCGCCACCGCCTGGCAGTTCTGCTCCAGCTCCTTCTCATCTGCCATTCCCGGAATCACCACAGTCACGTCAGGATTGCTGCAGATATACCGCAGGGCCAGGCGACCGTCCTCAATGGCTCCGCCGGCCATAGGCTTCATACAGACAAAGCCTATGCCTTTCTCCCGGCATTTGGCGATGAGCTCTGCGCCCTGATTTTCTACTATATTATAAGGAAACATAATCGTCTCCACCCAGGGGAGATCTAAGGCCCGTTCAAAGACCTGAGCTGAGTGGGCGGTCAGACCCAGATGGCCGATCTTCCCCATCCTTCTGGCCTCCTCCAGAGCTTCCAGGGCCCCGCCGGGCGCTAAAACTGTATCCAGCTGCTCCATGCTGGGATTATGTACCTGATACAGATCAATATAGTCCGTGCGCAAATTGCGCAGGCTTGTCTCGATGTCCGCAGCCATGGCCTCCCGGGTTCTGGCCATACTCTTGGTGGCCAGGACAAACTGATCCCGGATTCCCTCCAGGGCCTGCCCCAAGTATTCCTCGCTGACCGTATAGCCCCGGGCCGTGTCAATGTAATTGATCCCCTTCTCTGCCATGGCCTTCACCAGATCTCTGGTTTTCTCCGGGGTAATCCGCTGGACGGGAATTCCTCCCAGTCCCATTTTTGTGATCTCCAATCCTGTCTTTCCTAAAATTACTTTTTCCATTTCTTCACTCCCTCTTTATCAAAAACTACTCTGCAGGATAATCTCTACAGCTCCAGCCCGATGGCCTCGTCCACCGGCAATGCGATCACGATTCCGTGGGCCTTGCTTCTCAGACCGCAGGCCTCGCTGATGGCAGACATGACGGCCTTTTTCTTCTCCCTGGGCGTGACAATCATCACAAACTCCTGCTCTTCCTGCAGGGAGATACCCAGATGCTGACTCACATACTCTGAATTTTTCCGCCGCCCCTTCATGATGGTGCCCCCGCGGGCCCCCGCCTCTCTGGCGGCGTCAATCACATCATCGCCGAATCCGCTGGTCACAGACACCCACACCACCGTATATTCGGATTTCCTCTGTACCTCAGCCATATCTTCCCTGATCCTCTCTTTCATCCTCTTTTCTATCGCTTCTCTGGCCTCATCCTTGATCACCTGCAGCACCGCTCCCTGCAGGCCAACCAGAGGGACGGTTATGGCAATTCCCCCTCCTCTGCGCCGGATAAAGAGTTTTTCCACCAGCGCCTCAAAGAGCTCTCCCGTCCGCATTTTGGGGATTATTCCCAGGGTGATCAATCGGGTGGTGCCCCCCAGCCCAAAGATATCCAGCATCTCCGAAGGGGCCGTTCCCTTTCCCCGGCACTGATACCAGATGGGAATATGAAAGCTGTCCAGGGCTTTTTCCAGCTTTTTTTCCTCCTCTTCCCGCGTGATTGTCAGAAACAGACGCGGCAAAAATAGTTTTTCTTCCTCTGACAAAGGCATATTATTCTTCCTCCAAATCAATCACAGTATCCGCTGACAGCAGCTCCTGATCCGCCGCAGGCATGGCTTTGGATTTCTGAACGTACACAAAACCCATGATCTGAATGGCAATCAAGGGAGCCAGGGCCACCAGAGCCACGACGCCGAAGGCGTCTGTCACCACATTTCCTCCCACGGCATTGCAGGCTCCCATGGCCAGCGGCAGCAGGAAGGTGGACGTCATGGGGCCGCTGGCTACGCCGCCGGAGTCAAAAGCGATCCCCACAAAGACAGCCGGCACCAGACGGCTCAAGAGAATAGCCAGTAGGTAACCGGGAATTAAAATCCAGAAAATACTGATTCCTGTCAGCACCCGCACCATGGCCAACGCCACCGCACAGGCCACGCCCCCGGAGAGCGCAAGGTTCATCATCTTCCGGGAGACGGCGCCTCCGGTGATGTCCTCCACCTGCTCGTTGAGCACCTGCACCGCCGGCTCCGCCTTGACGATATAATAGCCGATAATCACACCTATGGGGATCAGCGCCCATCGAAAGGTCCCCTCAGCCAAGCCGGTGCCCAAAAGATTTCCCACCGGGGCAAATCCCACATTTACGCCGGTAAGGAACAGAATCAGCCCGATGATGGTATAGACAAAGCCCACCGCCATACGGAACATCTGCTTTCTGCGGTAGCTGCGGGTCACCAGCTGAAAGAGGAGGAATACCGCCGCCACGGGCAGGACGCTGTTGAGCACCTCGTGGGTATACTGGGGCAGCGCGGCGGAAAACTCCCTTACCACGTCGTGGGTGGTCGCCACCGGCGTCACCTCTACTGCCGTGTAGAGGGCCTCAGTGGGATGATAAAAAATCCCCAGCAGCAGAACCATCATAATGGGGCCGATGCTGCACAGGGCGATAAGGCCGAAGCTGTCGTCGGAACTCTCACAGCCGCTCCTGAAAGCGGAAAAGCCTACTCCCAGCGCCATGATAAAAGGCACCGTCATAGGCCCAGTGGTTACGCCTCCTGAATCAAAGGCCACCGAAATGAATTCCGGCGGAGAAAAAGCTGCCAAAAGAAACAACAGTAAGTAGAGTACAAACAAAAGTCTGGAAAGCCTCACGTGAAACAGAATCCGCAGGACAGCCACCGCCAGGAAGATTCCCACGCCCACCGCCACCGTCCAAATCAAAACCTGGTTCGGTATGGAGGCCACCTGGTTGGCCAGTACCTGCAGATCCGGCTCCGAGATGGTGATGATTGCCCCCAGAACAAAACTGGCTGCCACAATCAGACCAGCGCGGTTGGTTTTGATCAGCTTCCTTCCAATTCCCTGGCCCAAGGGCGTCATTGCCATCTCCGCCCCCAGCTGAAAAAATCCCATTCCCACGATCAGCAGCAGCGCACCCGTGAGAAACAGCACCAGAGCTCCCACCTCCATGGGTACCAGAGTGATGCTCAGGAAAAGGACGATAACTGTGATCGGAAGCACGCTGGAGAGGGATTCCCGGATCTTTTCCATTAGTTTTTCATTCATAATAAGCGGAATCCCACCTCCCTTAACCTTTTGTTTTATTTACAATATATCTATTATCACAGAAATTGTCAATATAAAAGCCGGCGGGGGATCAGGATAAATAATTTTTCATGCTTCTCAGGGCGTGCTTTTCCAGGCGGCTGACCTGAGCCTGGGAAATCCCGATTTCCGAGGCCACCTCCATCTGGGTCTTGCCCTCGAAAAACCGCAGCTCGATGATATGACGCTCCCTCTCCCCCAGACGGCTGATGGCCTCCTTCAGGGCCAGATCCTGTACCCAGTTTTCCTCCCGATTTTTCTTGTCGCTGATCTGATCCATCACATACAGGGTATCTCCTCCCTCCGTGTAGACCGGTTCGTAGAGACTCATGGGACTCTGAATCGCATCCAGGGCGTACACAATCTCTTCCTTGGGGATCCCGATTTCTGAGGCGATCTCTGCGATGGTGGGTTCCTTCTGGTTTTTCTTCACGTAATTTTCCTTGGCGTAGATTGCCTTGTAGGCTGTATCTCTCAGGGAACGGCTGACGCGGATACTGTTGTTGTCTCTGAGGTAGCGGCGGATTTCTCCGATGATCATGGGCACCGCATAGGTGGAGAATTTCACATTCAGCTCCGTATCAAAATTGTCAATAGCTTTCATCAGTCCGATGCAGCCAATCTGGAACAGATCATCCGGATTTTCATTGCTTCCCGAAAATCGCTTAATCACACTCAGCACCAGGCGCAGATTGCCCTTGATGTATTTTTCCCGGGCTTCCTGGTCGCCGGAACGGATTTTTTCAAACAAAGTCTCTTTTTCCTCATTGCTCAGCACGGGAAGCTTGGACGTGTTCACGCCGCAGATTTCCACTTTATTTAACGCCATCTCCGAAGTCCTCCTGAAAATCGTTCTTTGCCATGAAAACCTGCGGAGCGCGAAACTGCTCCCTCCGGCTTTCATAGTAAAATGATTCTCAGTTGCTCCGGCGAATATACGATTTCCCGGAAAATATAAAAACTTTTACTCCTTGACAAAAGAAAAGTTTTCGCTTCTTTTTCCTGACATCGGCACATAAATATCCCCAGCCGCGCAGCTGCGGCTGGGGATAAAATTCCTCATCTATTAACTCTTTAAGGTATAGCCCTCCGGATAGTAGGTAATCACAGGGGTGCCCACTTGAATCAGCTCATAGAGCTTCTCCGCATTTTCCTTGGGCATATTCACGCAGCCGTGGGATCCATAGTTGATGTATCTGTTGGGATTCCCGTAGGTGTTTTTCAGATCATGGAACCCAATGCCCATCTTGGTGCTGGTGAAATTCATCCAGTAACTCACCGGCTGTTTGTAGGAAGGATTGCCCGTCTTGGGGTTGATCTCCCCGATCAGGGTCCGGTCTCTCTGCTTGAAAAACAGCTGCCAGACTCCCTCCGGGGTGTAACGGTCCTCGGTCATCTTACCCGTCACCACATCGGACTCCAGCATCAGGACGCCGTTCTCATAGTACCACATGTGCTGGGCGTTCATATCCACCTCCGCGTAGGTATTTCCGATTCCCCCGTTTTCCGTGGTATCATTTCCCCTCTGCAGATAAACCGGCTCCCGCTCCACCACTGCGTGGCTGGCCAGCTCCTGGCGCAGCTGCTCCAGCTCCTGGCTGTTGGAGATCTCCCAGCCGAAGGTTCCTCCTGACACAGTGATCTCCCCGTGCAAGGTGGAGTTGAACGTCCAGGATTTTCCTTTGCTGTCCACCTGGTATTCCAGCTCCTTGATAAAGGCCTGAAGCTTCTCTTCATAGAGGGCCTCGTCATAGTAGTAGCCGCCGTTCTCATCCACACCCAGCCAGTTGACCATAGTCTCCTTATCCAGCACCTTGGTCTGGTCTCCGGGCAAATCGTAGGTGATGCTGGCCGACACCAGCTCCTCCAGCTCCGCCTTTCTCTGGGCCAGCTCCTCACTGTCCGAGGTGATCTCCGGGGAAAGATAGAGGTCTGTCTCCTCCAGCTTCAGCTGAGTCTGGCCTTCGGCTACCGCCTCCAGCACCGCCTCATACAGCTCCTGGGGATCCACTGCCTCCCCCTCCTGCTCCGGCACAATCAAGAAGGCTCCCTCCTGATAACCCACCCGGGCATTCTGGGGCTGAATCATCTCCTGAAGGAAAGCAAAGCTCTCCACCACTGTCTTCAGCTTTTCCGAATCGTAAGTGATTCCCTCCTCCAGGGAAAATGCCTTCTCCCCGTGATTTCCAAACCAGGCAGAGCCGTCCTGCTCCTCCATAACCCTGGCTGGAGTTCCGTCTGAGGTATAGCTGTAGCCGATGTCGGTTCCCAGAACCACCCCCGTTTGGCCGCTCTTGGGAATGACCTCCAGCTGATACTGGGCTGCCTGCTGGCTGAGGGCCGCCTCGGCCTCCTCCACAGTCATGTTCCCACAGTCCGTGCCGTTGATCACCGTTCCCGGCAGGAAGTGATCCTTATATTTAGCGGAATTGTAGGCAAACATTGCGGTCAGGACGCCGCCCAGCACTACGATCACCGCGGCCATTCCAATTCCCAGCTTTAACGCAAGTCCCTCTGTCTTTTTCTTTTTTCCTCGGCCGGTATGTTTCTTCTTTTGTTTTTTTGCTGCCATATGTATCTCCTAAAACGATTTGCCGGAATATCCTGCTCCGGCCTTCACTTTATGTAAATCTATGTTTTTTCTACCTCCTTATGCTACCATGTTCCGGGAAGAAAATCCACGGGCAAATGTAACGATGATGTAAATTCTTTTTTACATTTTTTCTAGATTATGTCAAGTTTCCAGGTCTTTCCGGAGAATTTCCATGGCCTCCCGTATCTCCTGGCCCTGCTCCGGGGTGATGGAATCCGGCTTGGTGCGCTTCACCGCCTTCTGCAGCACTGCCAGATCATTTTTGATAAATTTCTTCTTTTCCTTATCCAGCTGCTTCCGCTCTGCGGCCAGCACCTGCTCCGCCTGGTAAATCAGAGCCTCCGCTTCGTTGCGCACGTCCACAGCCTCCCGGCGAATCTTATCCTGGACCTCATACTGGGCCGCCTCCCGGGTGGCCCGCTCAATCTCCTCCTCCGAGAGGTTGGAGCTGGCGGTGATGGTGATTCCCTGCTCCTTGCCGGTGCCCAGATCCTTGGCGGACACGTGGAGAATGCCGTTGGCGTCTATGTCGAAGGTCACCTCGATCTGGGGCACTCCCCGCATGGCTCTCTTGATTCCCTTGAGCTTGAAATTGCCGATGAGCTTATTGTCCCGGGCAAACTGCCGCTCTCCCTGGAGTACCTTGATCTCCACCGTGGTCTGAAAATTGGCCGCCGTGGAGAATACCTGGCTGTAGCGGGTGGGAATGGTGGTGTTTTTCTCAATCAGGTGAGTGGCCACTCCGCCGATGGTCTCAATGGACAGGGTCAGAGGCGTCACGTCCATCAGAAGAATCTCATTGAGGCTGGCGTCCCCGGAGAGCTTCCCTCCCTGGATGGCGGCGCCCAGGGCCACACACTCATCCGGGTTCAGGTTTCTGCTGGGCTCCTTGCCGGTCAGCTGGCGCACCTTCTCCTGGACTGCCGGAATTCTGGTGGAGCCCCCCACCAGCAGCACCCGGCGCAAGTCAGAGGGCTGCAGCCCTGCGTCAGCCAGGGCGTTTTTCACCGGAATGGCCGTCCGCTCCACCAGGTCAAAGGTCATCTCGTCAAACTTCGCCCTGGTCAGGGTGATATCCAGGTGCAGACCGCCGTTTTTGCCCATGGCGATGAAGGGCAGGTTTATATTCACCGTGGTGGCGGCGGACAGCTCCTTCTTGGCCTTCTCCGCCTCCTCCCGGATCCGCTGCATGGCCACCCGGTCTCTGGAGAGGTCTACCCCCTCCTGGCGCTTAAACTCCTTCACCAGATAGTCCGCGATCCGGGCGTCAAAATCGTCTCCGCCCAGCAGGTTATCCCCGGAGGTGGCCAGCACTTCAATCAAGCCCTCGCTGATCTCGATGACAGACACGTCAAAGGTTCCGCCGCCCAGGTCATAAACCATAATCTTCTGGGCACCCTCGTTGTCCAGGCCGTAGGCCAGGGCCGCCGCCGTGGGCTCATTGATGATCCTCTGGACCGTGAGGCCTGCGATCCTCCCGGCGTCCTTGGTGGCCTGCCGCTGGGCGTCGCTGAAATAGGCGGGCACGGTGATCACCGCATCCGTCACCCGCTCCCCCAGATATTCCTCCGCATCCTTTTTCAGCTTCTGCAGGATCATGGCGGAAATTTCCTGGGGGGAATAGGGCTTCCGGTCTATGGAAACCTTGTAGTCAGTGCCCATCCTTCTTTTGATGGAAGTGATGGTCCTGTCCGGGTTAGTCACCGCC
Source organism: Candidatus Egerieimonas intestinavium (assembly GCA_018711815.1). Classification (GTDB taxonomy): domain Bacteria; phylum Bacillota; class Clostridia; order Lachnospirales; family Lachnospiraceae; genus Egerieimonas; species Egerieimonas intestinavium. The sequence goes on along the minus strand of DVHU01000053.1, from coordinate 12,239 downwards.
TGACGCTTGGCCGCGTCCCCCACCAGCCGGTCGCCGTTCTTGGAGAAGGCCACCACCGAGGGGGTGGTGCGGCTTCCCTCGCTGTTGGTGATCACCACAGGCTTGCCGCCCTCCATCACTGCCACACAGCTGTTGGTTGTTCCCAAATCTATTCCTATAATTTTTCCCATGTTCTCTTAAAACCTCCCATAGACTGCATGCCGGCATTTTCCCTGCCGTATCAACATTTCCTCTATGGTAACACGGTTTTTTCCCGCAAGCCATTAAAAAACCATAAAATTTCAGAAATTTTTCCTTATCACCCTATCTCTTAGACGGCGGCCGGCCCCGAATGGTTAGAACTTTTTGCTCACTCATACCTGACGATTTCTTTTCGCAGCCGCACCATGATCCGCTTCTCCAGCCGGGAAATGTAGGACTGGGAAATCCCCAGCAGATCCGCCACCTCCTTCTGGGTCTTCTCCTGGCCGTCGGGCATATTGAGTCCGAAGCGCAGGCGGATGATGGTTTGCTCCCGGCGGGAGAGCTTCCCGATGGCTTTTACCAGAAGCCGGCACTCCACCTCATGCTCCAGATCCCGGTAGATCACGTCCTCATCGGTTCCCAGAATGTCTGACAGGAGCAGCTCGTTGCCGTCCCAGTCCACGTTCAGGGGTTCGTCGATGGAGACCTCCATGCGGGTTTTATTATTTCTCCTGAGATACATCAGGATTTCATTCTCAATGCACCGGGAGGCGTAAGTGGCCAGCTTGATCTTCTTCTGGGGATTGAAGGTATTGATGGCCTTGATCAGGCCGATGGTCCCTATGGAAATCAGGTCCTCCACCCCCACCCCGGTGTTGTCAAACTTCTGGGCAATGTACACCACCAGGCGCAGATTGTGCTCGATCAGCTCGGTTTTGGCCTCTTCTTTGTCCTGGCTCCCCAGCATTTCGATAACCTGGGCCTCCCGCTCCGGCGGCAGAGGGGGCGGCAGCACATCGCTCCCTCCAATATAATAAAGCTCTCCAGGCCGTCTCATGACCATCCGGGAAAAACCGGGCAAGACCTGGAAATGCAGTTTTCTGGCTATCGCAGCGTTCATCCTCTTTCCTCCTAACTGTCTATCAGACTTGGATTTAAAATCATACCATACTCCCTGAAAAAGGACTCTCCCTCCCGGGACAGGGCCACCACCGGCCGCTTCACCACCAGAAATTTTCCCTCTCCCTCAACTGAGAGGCTATCCAGCGTCAGCGCCAGCAAGAGGCCATCTCTCCGACCCACTGTGGAAAAGGGAATATAATGGGGACGACAGCGCCGCAGCCCTTCCGGAAGCTCCTGTTCCCAAGCTCCTCCTAGCAGCGCTTTCATCCCCTTCATCTCCTCCTGAGAAAATAGATCCTCCAGCACCCCCGGTTCCACGATGGACACCGGTTTTCCCACAGTGCTGTCCCACAGGCCGTTGCCCGTGTCATAGAGCCCTTTCACTCCTTTGCATTTTCCATTTGCGTACAGCGTCACATAATAGGTATGCTCCGCCCTCCCCTTTTTCCTTCGGTACACTTGGATTCCTGCAGCGGGCAGGCCCGCGCCTGCGGCTCCCAAAACCAGAAACTCCCAGGGGCCTCTGCCCGTCACATAGGGCAGCAGAAGCTGCCAGACTCCCGCGGCCACAGCAGAGGCCGCCCAGAGCAGCAGCACGCCCCCCGCCAGCTCCCGGCGGGTGCGGGTATGACATCCAACCCTTACCATAATCGTACTTAAAGCTGCCTGTACCAGTATCGCACTTCCCATTCCATTTCCTGCCGGTATCAGAATCCAGAGGCATACTCCCAAAGCCCCTATGAGACTTCCCCACAGGCTGCGCAGCCAGCTCTCCCTCCTTCCCAGGAGTCTGTTCACCGCCCGCAGCAGCAGATAGTCCATCACCAGATTCCGCAGAAATAACACGTCCAGGAATACCTCAAAATACACAGAACACCCCCTATCACCTGCGAGTCGTACTTACTGGAATCAGCAAATATAATTATAGGTGATAGGGGGTGTTATTTTTGTCAAAAGGGCAGTGTCGCAATTTAGATTCTTTCGACACCCTTGTCCCCGATTTCTTATTTTTTATGTCAATGAGCGCCTCCGTGGAGTACTTTTAAAGCCATCCGCAGCTCCTCCAGGGGAATCTGCCCGGGGGCCGAGGAATTTCCCACGGTTCCGAAGGTCATGACCGAGCCGAAGATCTCCCCGGACATACGGCTGATCATCCCCAGCCTTCCCATGGACATGGTGATCACCGGCTTCTCCGTCAGCGCCTTCATCATCTCCGTGGCCCGAAGTAGCGCCAGCACATCCCCGGAGCTCTTGGGCATCACCGCCTCCTTCAGAAGATCTGCCCCGTCCCGGTCCATGGTCATCAGCTGCGCCACAATCTCCTCCGTCGAGGGCGTTCCCTCAAAATGATGGTTGGAGGCCAGCACGAGAGCGCCTGCCTGCTGGAGCTGTCGGATCACCTGCCCCGGCTCATGCCCGTCGTTTCTCAGCGTCTCCACCTCCAGATCAATGAGATCCGCCTGGCCCAAGGCGGCCGCCTTTTTATAGAGCTTGACATAATCCTCTGTCGAAATTTCCCTGTTTCCGCCCTCACGGCTGGTCCGCACCGTAAAAATCAGCGGAATTTCTCCCAAAATGCCGCGGATTGTCGAAAAAGTTCTCTCCATAATTTCATTTAATAAGGCAGGCTTTAGATAATCCGCCCGCCACTCCACCAGGTCTGCCCCCGCCAAAGCGGCGGCCTCCGCCTGGGTTTTAATTTCCATCTCGCTGGTTCCGGTGATGGGCACGCAGATCTTGGGAAGCCCTTCACCCAGCACTGTGTTTCTTACCTTTACCGTGCGCATTGCAAATATCCTCCTTATCTTTAGTTCCCCGGGGGAGAGACTGCCCCTCCTGCCGGGAAATATACTCCCTGTTTTCAGTATAGCACAGTCCCGCTTTACAGGGCAAGGCGCTCATGGTAAACTAAAAAGCGAAAACAAGGAATTTTTCATCGGAGGGCCGCGCGGTCTCACAGGCGCGGCTGACAGGAGGATACACATATGGCACACACCATCACCGGTCACACAGGTTTTATGGGGCTTCTGGGCGATCCCGTGGCCCACAGCATTTCTCCCCAGATGCACAACACTGCCTTCCAGCTTCTGGGGCTGGACTACGTCTATCTCTGCTTTCCCGTGGGAGAGAAGGAGCTTCCCGCCGCAGTTCAGGGACTGAAAAGCTGCAAAATCCGGGGCTTTAACCTGACCATGCCCAACAAAAACCGCATGGCAGAGCTCTGCGATCACCTGTCCCCGGCGGCAGAGCTCATCGGAGCCGTCAACACAGTGGTCAACGATAACGGTGTCCTCACCGGGCACAACACCGACGGCACCGGATTTCTGCGCTCCCTGACGGAGGCGGGCTGCCCCGTAAAGGGCAGCACCATCACCCTCATGGGCGCCGGGGGCGCCGCCACGGCCATCTGCGCCCAGGCCGCCCTGGACGGGGCCCAGGCCATCCGCATCTTCGCCCGCCCCACCAGCCGCTTCTGGGCCCGCACCCAGGAGCTGGCCCAGAAGCTTACCTGCCGAACCTCCTGCCAGGTGACTCTGCTGGAAAATGAGGACGAAAAAAATCTGGCCTCCTCCCTTAAGGAGAGCCAGATTCTCATCAACGGTACCTCCGTGGGTATGGCCCCCCGCACGGAGGATTCCATCATCCGGGATGCGGCTCTGTTAGATCCCCATCTGACGGTGGCCGATGTGATCTACAATCCCCGCCAGACCCGTCTCCTGACCATGGCCCGGGAGCAGGGCTGCTGCACCTTGAACGGCATGTACATGCTCCTCTATCAGGGGGCCGAGGCCTTCCGGCTCTGGACCGGCCAGGACATGCCCGTGGAAGAGATTCGCGCCAGATATTTCTCCTGAGCGCCGACCTTGACAAAACCCAGATTTCCGTTATAATGAAACTAGAAAAGGGCATCGCTCATAAGCGGTCAGCTCACAAGTTTAGTTAGTTAGAAAAACCTAAGAAACCGTCACTTGGCCGAGTGGCGGTTTCTGCTTTTTACTATGATCGTTACGGTATACCGCCCGATATGTAAAGTAATTCGCATGGCCTCACCCCCTTTCGGGTGATACAGCCAACCGCCTACCGTATTTATTGCAATGCCCTGCCCCTCGCGGGGTAATGCTTATTTTAACTAAATCCGAGAGTTTTGTCAATTACCACTACATAAAATCAATCTATAGTTTTGCATATTTTATTGGCGGCACCTTTATCCTTCCCTATTCTTCCCCAAAATACATATACTCCACGTAATATTCCTGAAACCTCTTATCCTCCGCCAGGCTGACCTCCCGGGCTGTCCGGATCAGCCGCTCCAGGCGCTCTTTGCTGTCCGTTCTGGTGAGGCAGTCCACGGCTCCCTTCAGGGAGGTGTTGCCCATGACGCGGATTTTTCCCCGGATTTCCTCCGGCAGCATTCCCAGGGCGATGGTTTTATCCAAATCCACATGGAAGCCGAAGCCCCCAGCCAGGTAGACCGTCTCCACCTGATCCCAGGAAATCCCGTGATTTTCCAGCAATACTTCCATCCCCGCCCGGACGGCGGATTTGGCCAGCTGAATCTCCCGGATATCCTTCTGGGTGAAGGTAATCCTTGTACCCTTCTCCCCTTCCGCCAGCAGCACCTCTCCCGAAAAGCGCTCCTCCAGATATCCGGTCTCATCCATCCAGTCCGCCCGGCGGATCTCCGCCGCCGCCTCCATGACGCCGGTGCCGCACAGGCCCACCGGGGGAAGCTTATCTCCTATGGTTCGGCAGGAAACCTGGCCCTCCCGGACGGAAACCTGGCAGATGGCCCCGGGCACGCTGCCGATGCCGCAGCTGATATTTCCGCCCTCGAAGGCGGGCCCCGCCGCCGTGGAGGTTACCAGGATTCCCTCCCGGTTCCCCAGGGCCATCTCACCGTTGGTGCCCAGATCCAGCAGCAGGGATATGCCGGGGCTTTCATCCATGCCGCAGTGCATAAGCCCCGCGGCAATATCGCTGCCCACATAGGTGGAAATTCCCGGCAGAATCCAGACAGGGCAGGACAGCACATCCTCCCCCAGAACTTCTCCGCAGGAAACCTCCCGGAAGGAAATGTCATAGGGGGTGAAAGGAGCCTGGCCCAGAGACTGGCAGGGATAGCCCAGCAGCAGGTGCTGCATGGTGGTGTTGCCGCTGATCACCAGACGCTCCACCTGAGTTTCCTCCACCTGGGCACCGTCCCCCTGCCCTTCCCGCAAAAGCTCCCGGATTCCCTGTCTTAGGGCTCCCTGAATGGTCCTTTGCAGCTCCTGGCCCTTTCCCTCGTTGGCAGCCTGAATCCTGGCGATCACATCGGCCCCGTAGCTTCTCTGGGGATTTACCGCGGCCCAGGAGGCCCGCACTTGCCCGGAATCCAGGCCCACCAGGGCGAAGGCCAGGGTGGTGGTGCCCAGATCAATGGCAATCCCCCAGGAGCGTTCCGGCCGCGGGCTCTTTTCCCCGGCATCCCTTTTTTCTGGGGTCTGCCGGGAGTTTTCTCCCAACTCCCGGCTTTCCTCCGTCACCACGGAAAAGCCCTCTTCCCCGGACACCAGCTCCACATAGACCGTCCCCTGGGGGATGGCCCGGCAAGCCAGCCGGATTCCCTGCTCCAGCTCTTTTGCCGTAAGCTTTTCCCTGTCCTTATCTGTGATGGGCAGACTGCCCCGCAAAACCCGGATCCGACATTTGCCGCAGGTTCCCGCTCCCCCGCAGGGGGCGGACAACCCCACGCCTCCCCGGCGCAGAATATCCAGAAGATTTTCTCCCTCCCGGAAGGGCAGCTCCAGCTCCTTTCCCTGGTGGGACAGCCGGATCACCTTTCTGCTCCTGCCCCTCAAGGGACAGTCCTTTCTGGGACACTTGCTGCAGTCGTGCTGGCTGGCGAAGAGTCCGGCATCCTCCGTCAGCTCCAGGAGATAGGCGGAGGATTTCACCGGCCGGAACATATATCCGCTGCTGAGGGTGACGCCGAATTCCGCCGCCCCGGTCTCCTCCAAAATCGTTCTCTGGGTCTCCATGGACAGATCCGCCGGGGCCTCCAGCCGTCTTCTCACCCCCACGCCCGCCTGGGCGCAGACCTGCCGCAGGTCTGCCGTCAGCTGGTTCTCCACCTCCATAAGCAGGCTGTCCGACATGGCGTCCGCCAACATTCCCCTGACGTAGTCCCCCTCCTGAAAATAAGAAGAGGAGATCCTGCTGACCTCCTCTCCCACCGTCAGATATACGTACAGGTAATCCTCCGTCAGCGCTGCCAGCGCCAGGGCGTCCATGGCCCCGGCAATCTGGTCTCTCACCTCTTCGTACTCCTCCAAAAACATGCCGTAGGCTTCGCTGTCCCTGGAACAGTTCAACAGCCGGAACACCTTCTCCTCCCCCACAATGGGGAGGAAATCCCGAAATACGTATCTCTTTTTCATAGACATCTCAGCCTTTTTTTCTTTCCTGAACCGCCTTCTTGGCTACCTCTGCGCAGGTGGCCGCATCCGGGGTATAGTAATCTGCTCCGATCTGCTCCGCAAAGCTCTCGTTCACCGGGGCTCCTCCGATCATGACAATGTACTTATCCCTAAGCCCGCGCTCATTGAGGACGTCCATAACCTCCTGCATGTTGGGCATGGTGGTGGTCAGCAGCGCGGACATGCCGATAATGTCAGCCCCGATCTCCTCAGCCTTGTCGATGAACGCGGAGGCCTCCACATCCACGCCGATGTCGTGAATCTCAAATCCGGCGCCCTTTAACATCATAATCACCAGATTCTTGCCGATATCGTGGAGATCGCCCTTCACCGTTCCGATCACCGCCTTGCCCAGGGGCTCGTTGCCCACTTCCACCAGCTTCGGCTCCAGAATGGCGATTCCGGCGCTCATGGCTCTGGCCGCCACCAGCACCTCCGGCACAAACACCTGGTTGTTTTTGAATTTCTCACCCACAACCATCATGCCGGCCAGCAGACCGTCATTGAGAATTTCCTTGGGATTGACCCCCTCATCCAGGGCCTGCTGTACTAAAGTTTTTACATTTTTTGCTCTTCCCTTCTGCAAAAATGTAGAAATTTCCTGAATAATTGCCTCCATTACCTTCGTCCTCCTTTTCCCCAATGAGTATTTTCAAACAATTTCTTTTCTTTAATATGTGACTATAGTATAATCAAAGTGTCCCTAATTGTTTTGTACTTTCTTTAGAAACCTCGTACATATTTTGTATCATCCTGCTAAAGGTATGATTTTTTTCCACAGACAGATAGAACCGGAAAGGAGCGACCCACAATGCAACCATATCTGTACACCGTTGTTGAGAAGGAAAAGCTGCATGAAATGCTGGAGGCCTTTTACGCCTGCCTGAAGCTTCCCATCCAGGTTATCGACAATACCGGAAATATTTTGGAATCCTGCGGCCAGGAAACGGAGTTCTGCAAGCAATTCCAGCGCCACCTGCCCGCGGGGGATACCTGTGAGAAAATACATGTGAGCTCCAGCAAGCGGGCCATCAGCCTGGGCGAGCCCTATACCTTCAGCTGCCACGCAAACTTAAATCACATCGTGTTTCCGCTACTGAACAACGAGGCCTTCTGGGGCTCCATCGTGGTTGGCCCCTTTCTGCTGGAGCCGGTGGACGCTCTGCTTCTGACGGATATCTCCAAACGCTATCCGCAGATTTCCACCGCGGACCTGCTGGCCCTCTACGAGGCCTCGGACACTGTCCATGTGATTTCCCCGGCCATGGCCACCCAGATCAGCCGTCTGCTTTACTTTATGTTCTACAACCTCATTACCGACGGCAAGCAGAAGCTCATGGACAACCAGGGCAAATTTTATCAGCAGTCCAAAATCAACGAATCCATCCAGATGTACAAAACCTTCACCCGCAGCGAAGGCCCCTTCTATCCCTACGAGAAGGAGAAGGCCCTGATCACCAAGGTGAAAACAGGCAACATCAAGGAAGCGAAAAAGCTGCTCAACGACCTGCTGGGCTACGTGCTCTTCTCCGAGGGAAACAACCTGGAGACGGTGAAATCCCGGGTGGTGGAGCTGGCCTCCCTGCTGTCCCGGGCCGCCATCGAGGGCGGAGCCTCCGCGGACACTATCCTGAAAATCAACAACATGTTCCTGAAATCTGTCCAGCAGATCCTCAGCCTGGAGGATCTGTGCTACAAGCTCCAGGAGCTGGTGGAGATCTTCACAGAGAGCATTTTTGTCACTCCTCCCCACGCCAAGAATAACGAGATTGTCAGGAAGGCCATGGGATATATTTCCGACAACTTTTCCTCCAACATCACCCTGGAGGATGTGGCCCGCCATGTGCACCTGAATCCCGCTTATTTCTCCACCATCTTTAAGCAGAGCTGCGGCTCCTCCTTCAAGGAATACCTGAATATGGTCCGTATCGAGGAGAGCAAGCGGCTTCTGGCCAACACGGATTATTCAGTGGTGGATATCGCCGTGGCCACCGGTTTCATGGATCAGAGTTATTTTTCCAAGGTTTTCAAAAAATACACGGGCTTAACGCCCAAACAGTACCGGTAAATTCTGTGATAAAGGACGGGACCGCCTCCGGCAGGCAGTCCCGTCCCCGTCGCCTACCGGCGTTTTTTATACTTGAGCGCCTCCTCCAGGGAGGGCTCTATGAGTACCTCTGAGCGGTATTTCTGAATTTGGTACAGCACATCTCTCAGCTGATAGCGGTGGAAATAGAGCTTCCATTTCATCTTGTCCGTCCTGCAGACCAGCACCATCTTCTGGGTCTGGTATGGCTCCAGGCACAGCTGTCGGATTTGACTCCAGGGAACAGTGAAGAACACCTTCTCTATGCCCGCATCGGAGATTCCTCTCTTGATGGAGAGGCTGCCGAAGGCGGCCATGAGCACCACCACATTCCGAAAGCTCTCCAGCAGGTTTCCCCGCTGGCTTAAGGGCATCAGGGCCAGCAGAAAGAGTACCCCCAGGGCAAAGGTGAAGAAATCATCCTTTCCCTTTACCCGGATTTTCCGGTTCCTTTTTAATACAAACCAGATCTCTCCCACCAGAACCGCCAGTCCCAGCACGCAGATCCCATAATTCAGATACAGCACGTCTCATCCCTCACAATCTGCGGCAGCTATTTCAGCGTGCCGTATTTTTCAAAACACTCCAGCGCGTAGAGCATAGACTCCTTGGTGGTGCCGATGGCGCTCAGGTAGCCGTACTCCACACCGATGAGCCCACCCTGGGGGGTGGCCCATTTTTCCACCAGCTCCCTGACCTCCTGCTCAATCAGGGCCTTGTCCCCGGTGGGCAGGGTGGCCTGGATATCCACCGCGGCCTCAAAGCAGATTTTTCCCTGGGCGATGGCTGACACCTCGTCGATGCCCACCAGCCGGGGCTGATGGATATTCAAAATATCCACGCCCATCTCGATGAAATCCTGCAGGATGTCGTTGATCTTCCCGTCCGTGTGGAAGCGCACATCCATACCGCAGCGGTGGGCGGTGTCGAAGACCCTCTTGTACTGGGGCTTGAAGATCTCCCGGAAAATCTCCGGGGAAATCATCAGGTTCTGCTGAGTGCCCCAGTCGTCGGTGGTATCATAGCAGTGGATCCGGCCTTTGCCCAGACGGTAGGCCTCCTCGATGATGCCAATCTGATAGTCCGCCAGCTTTTTGGCCATCTCCTCAATGTACTCCGGCTCCAGCAGGCAGTCCATCAGGGTGTCGTCAAAGCCCCGCAGGAAGTGCATCCGCTCGAAAATACACTGGGGGCTGTTCAGCTGCACGTACAGGCCCTTCTCCTCCGCCTCAGCAAGAGCCTCCTCCAGGCCGTCGAAGCGGCCCTCGGCCTTAGGGTCCGGGAATACATAATTCTCGAAATCCTCCTCCCAGTCCTGGATGGGCACATTGGTCACCTGCCCCATATCGGAGCCGGTCTCATCGTCGCTTCTCCAGAAGCAGCCCCACTCGTCGTACTCCCCGTTCTTGGGGCGCACCTTTTTCTTCACGGTGCAGGGCGCGTCGTTGTTCCGCTTGTCCCTGGGGGGCAGCACGAAAATCCGGTATACGTCCCCCTTGCCGGCGATGCGGTCAAACCGCAGGCCGATGCGCTCGGGGTTCTGGAAATGGACATTGGCCTTTATAATCTCATATCCTGTCACAATCTAATCCTCCAGTCTTTTTTCAGTGGCGGCCTCTAGCCGATCTCGTTGGGGAAATTCTCCTTTACCGCCTTCAGCAGGGTCTCGGTCACCGCCGGGGTGTCAATGAGATTCTTGGTCTCAGCAATGACTGCCTGGCTGGGGGGCAGCATTCCGGCCCACTCCGGGCTGGTCAGCACAATATCCGTGTTGGTCAGGTAGGACATGGCCTCCCCGAAGGAGCAGGACTCCACGGAAGCGTTAATGTGATGCTCCTCGCAAATGTTTTTCACGCTGATTTTCAGAATTGTACTGGTTCCCATTCCGTTTCCGCACACACACAAAATATTAAGCATAATAAATCTCCTTTTTCTTTCCTTATGATAATGTCAACAGGTTCTCCGTTTCCGGCAGGGCTTCTAGCCTGCGATGGGAATTCCCAGCATGGCGCCGATTCCCTTGAAGATTCCGATGATTCCTACCCACAGGGTGGCGTAGTCCGCGCTTCCCTGCCACCAGGTCAGGTCCATCAGCTGTACCGCCAGGGCGGAACCCAGAATCTGGATGATTCCATTCACGGTACACAGCAGGGCCGCCGCCTTCCAGCCGCCGAACTTATTGGCAAAGATGGCGATGGTGGCGTTGTCGAAGAACAGCGGGATGAAGCCCGGCACCAGGAAGATGGGGGACTTAAATACCAGCAGCCCCACCAGACCGATACACTGTCCCAGAGCTCCGAAGAGCAGGCCCAGCACCACAGACTTGGGAGCGAAGGCGAAGATAGCCGCACAGTCCACGCCGGCCACTGCTCCGGGCAGCAGCTTCTCGGAGATACCCTTGAAGGACATCATCAGCTCGCCCACGAACATCCGCACTCCGGCCAGCAGCACATAAATATTGGCAGTCAGGGTAATACTGGTCCAGATCAGGAATACCACCGTGTTGGTGAGTCCGCCCTGATTCAGAGCCTCGCCGCTTCTGAGCCAATCAATCTGGGCTCCGCCCACCACCAGGAAGATCACTGCCACAGAGACAAACATAACCAGCGCCGTGGCGATGATATTATCCTGAAGGAAGTTCAAGGATTCCGGCATCTTCTTGCGCTCAATGTCATCCTTCTCCGGATTTCCGATCTTGGGAGCCACCTTGTAAGCCACAAAGCTTACCACCATCTGCTGATGGGCCACGGTGAAGTCCGCGTTGGTGATGGCCTTGGTGGGCTTGATCAGCAGAGTGGAGAAAATACCCCAGTACAGGGCAGTCACCAGGGAGGCGATCAGCACGGTGGGAACCATGCCGAGGCCCAGGAAGCGCCACACGATGTAGGTGCTGATCCCGCACTGTACAATCATGGCGTTGCCGGTCAGGTACACGGCGCGGATTCTGGTCCATTTCCGCAGGGCTACCAGCGCCAGGTTCATGATAAAGGCCACCAGCAGGGTGTAGATACCCCAGGTATTTCCGGTTCCGGCCCCCAGTACCGCGTCCATCTTCTCATAGGAAGCAGTCATGGTGGGGTAGGTGTTTAAGCCGGCTCCCTGGATTCCCGTGGCGGTCTGAATGGCAGTCAGCAGATGGCCGAAATTGGCGATCAGGGCGCTGGAGCCCATTCCCATTACCAGGATACCGATGGACGCCTTCACGGCGCCGATCAGAGCCTTGCTGAACTTCTGTTTCATGGCTATATAGCCGATAAATACGATGATTGCCATCAGCAGGAAGGGCTGTCCAAAAATCTGCTTCAGCAATAAATCAAGAATATACTGCATAGTTTTTCCTCACTTTCTTTTGCGTTCTCCATCCCCTCTTATTTGTCCAGCTCGCTGTCTATAGCCAGCAGGTCTTCCCTGGACTTCGCTTCCAGAAGCTTGTCCACCACTCCGGGCTTTAAGAGCATTTCCGCCAGCTTCTGCATATTTTCGATATGCTCCCCGTGATCCGCGGAGGCCAGCACAAAAAACAGGTACGCATCCTTCTCCGGATCGTCCTTTGCAAAGTGCACCGGTTCCTCCACCTTCATAAAACTGATGGCGGTCTTATTTACCCC
>DVHU01000001.1 GCA_018711815.1 Candidatus Egerieimonas intestinavium | reverse complement strand
TCAAATCTAAGATTACGTATGTAATTTTTGTCAATTATAAAAGGATTGAAGTCATTTGTACTGAAAATATACCGTATCTTTTAAAACTATTGCCATGGGAATACAGTATCTCTCCTCAACTTTATGCAATGACGGTGGCTTCAATATATAATAATATTAGCGGGGAGGAATATAAGAAAGAAAATGAAGCAGACATAAATTTTGAATAGATATGTGCTTTAGAAAAATATTTGATGCCATTAATAATCTATCCGATGGTTGTACACTTGGTGCTAAATTAACCATATTTTGAATGAACTAGCAAAACTTATTGAGAGCCCCAAATAGGCTCTTAATAAGTTTTGCTAGTTCATTTTTTAACACTTATCAGCCCAATCTTTCCCGAAGCTTGCGGATTCCCCAGCTGATAAACACGATCAGGAGCAGGGCTCCCATGAGGCTGACACAGACAATCAGGGAGGCGTATTCCCCGGGAAAAGCTGAATCCTGGGAGTCACCGCCGCCGCCGGTGTCGCCGCTGGGAGGGATATATCCCCGAACGCGGTTTATCACTTCTTCGTACGCATAGAGGCCGGAGCCGGAGGACAGGGGCTGGGCTGCGCCCTCCAAAACAGGATAGGAGTAGCCCAGGTCTATCCAGACGGCAGCTTTCTGTTCCTGAAAGCCCAGAGCCATGGGCTGCTGCAGGCCGGGCATCCCGCCCACAAAGAGAATTCGGTCGTATTCCTGGGCGGTCGTCTGCAGCCGATTCCGGTAAAACTCCGGCATCTGGATGGCAGCCTCACTGATCTGCCATTTTCCCTCATTTTCCTGAATCTGAGCTTTCTCCTCCTCCGAAAGAAGAGGCGCCGCGTCGGGATTCAGGGGAAGCCCCCGGGCCACAGTGATCCGAATGTGCTGATCCGGTAATTCACCGGGAATGACCCATACGTAATTACAGGTTTCTAAATAGGCACAGATATCCTCCTCACTGTCGCTATCCAGGTATTCCAAGCCGGTTTCCACATAAACCTTGGCGGCGTTTTCGTAGGAGAGGACAGCTTCGGACACATCTAAGGCTGCTTCCGGGTGATCCGGGTCGCTGGTTCCCATGCCGGACAGCCAACTGAGCATTTCCGGCTCCAGGGCAAGAATATCCTGATATTCCGGGCTCTCCGGCAAGCTGTCGTAAACGGGCTCTGCCCAGGCAGGTACGGTAACAACCAGGAGAGAGATAATAAATAGAAATAAAAGGTATAGTTTCTTTTTCATCTTTTCGTCCTCATCTTATCCCAGCTCCTCGCTCAAGACCTCCCACTGCCCATAGAGCTCCTCCAGCTCCTGGGCCAGGGAGGCTTTTTCTTTAGAGAGCTCGGTGCAGCGGGCCACGTCGGTGAAAACCTCCTCCTGCTCCATGAGGGCGTCGATCTCCTTGTCCCGGGCTTCCAGCCGGGCGATGGCCTCCTCCGTCTTTTTCAGATCGTTTTCCAGCTTCCGCTGCCGGGCCTGGGCCTCCTTTTGCTGCTGCCAGGAGAGCTTAGTGTCTGAGGCGGCGGAGGCCTGGACGGGAGCTTCCTCCGCCTTGGGGGCATAGATTTGGGTCAATTCCTCCCGCTTCTCCAGATAATAGTCGTAGTTTCCGATGTAATTGACGAACCGCTGGTTGGTCAGATCCAGGATACGGGTGGCCGTCTGATTAATAAAGTAACGGTCGTGGGAGACGTAGAGCACCGTCCCGGTGTAATTGCGCAGAGCTTGCTCCAGAATTTCCTTGGACACCATATCCAGGTGGTTGGTGGGCTCGTCCAGAATCAGGAAATTGGCCTCCGAGAGCATTAGCTTGGCCAGGGAGACCCGGCCACGCTCCCCGCCGCTTAAGGTGGAGATGGGCTGGAACACCTCGTCCCCGGTGAAGAGGAAGGCGGCCAGCAGATTGCGGATCTCTGTGTTGGTGAGGGTGGGATAATCGTCGGAGATTTCCTGGAAAATGGTTTTCTCCATGTGGAGCACATGGTGCTCCTGGTCGTAGTAGCCCACATGGACCTTAGAGCCCAGGGAGAACCTGCCGGAATCCGCCGGGATCAGGCCGTTTAAGATCTTCAGCAGAGTGGTCTTTCCGGTGCCGTTGTTGCCGATGACCGCCACCCGCTCCCCCCGGTGAATCACCGTGGAAAAATCCTCAAAGAGAGTCAGGCCCGGGAAGGATTTTGACAGGTCCTCCACAGTCAGCACATCGTTGCCGCTGATGATCCGGGGGTGAAGCTGGATCCGCATCTCCGTGTTTTCCTCCGTGGGCTTTTCCAGCACCTCCATCTTGTTCAGCAGCTTCTCCCGGCTCTCCGCCCGCTTGATGGATTTCTCCCGGTTAAAGGAGCGCAGCTTGGCGATGACCTCCTCCTGGTGGCGGATCTCCTGCTGCTGGTTGAGCCAGGCCTTATACTGGGCCTCCCGCAGCTGGGCCTTTTTCTGGCTGTAGGCGGAGTAATTCCCCTGAAAGGAGCGCACCACCCCCAGGTCGATCTCCACAATCTTGGTGACCACCCGGTCCAGGAAATAGCGGTCGTGGGAGACGATGAGCACAGCCCCCGGGTAATTTAAGAGATAAGTCTCCAGCCAGGCGATGGACTCCATGTCCAGGTGGTTGGTGGGCTCATCCAGAAGAAGAATGTCAGGCTTTTGCAGCAGCAGCTTGCCCAGAGCCACCCGGGTTTTCTGTCCCCCGGAGAGGGTATTTACCGGGCGAGCGAAGTCCTCCTCCGTAAAGCCTAGTCCTTTTAGCACCCCGGTGAGCTCGCTCTCATAGGCGTAGCCGTTTTCCTGCTCGTAGGCGTGGGTCAGCCGGGTGTAAGACTCCATCAGGCTCTCCAGGGAGCTTCCGGTGAGGCCGCGCATTTCCTCCTCCATGGAGCGGATGCGCTCCTCCCACTCCAGCAGATACTGCTTTACCTTGCGCACCTCCTCATAGATGGTGGCGCCGGTGTCCAGCTCCTGGTGCTGGGCCAGGTAGCCCAGCTGAGTTCCTTTGGAGAGCACCACCAGCCCCTCATCCGGGGCCAGCTCCCCGGTGATGATTTTCAAAAGCGTGGACTTGCCCGCCCCGTTGGGCCCCACCAGGGCGGCTTTTTCCCGCTCTTCTATATGAAAGGACACTTCCTCCAGGATGGAGACGGTGCCGAATGATTTTTTTATATTCTGACATGAAAGAATCATAGTAATCCTCCTTTGGACGATGTATGCGATTGGGCGTACACCCCCTATTATAATAGAAAAGGAGGAAAAAACAAGAAAAAAACGAAGAAATAGCTGTTACTTATTTGACAATCCCGGTGGTGTTAGACTATAATAATTTTTAAGAAAATGAGTAGAACAGGGGGAATACTCTTGGACGAAAAAGATATTTCAAGAGCAGTGATTCGCCGCCTGCCCCGGTATTACCGATACCTGGGGGAGCTCATCGAGGATGGGGTGGAGCGAATTTCATCCAACGAGCTGAGCGCGCGGATGCACGTTACCGCATCCCAGATACGCCAGGATCTTAACAATTTCGGAGGGTTCGGGCAGCAGGGATACGGATATAATGTAAAATACCTTCACATGGAGATCGCCAAGATTCTGGGCTTGGACCGCACCCACAAGATGATCATCGTGGGAGCCGGAAACCTGGGGCAGGCCCTGGCCAACTATGTGCAGTTTGAGAAGCAGAGCTTTAAGGTTATCGGGCTTTTCGATGTGAATCCGGTACTAAAAGGACTCTCAGTCCGGGGAATTGAGATTCGGATGATCGACCAGCTGGAGAGCTTTGTGCGGGAGAATGACGTGGAGATCGCCACCTTGACCCTGCCTAAGTCCAAGGCTATGGAGATGGCGGACCGGCTGGTCAAGTGCGGAATCAAGGCCATATGGAATTTTGCCCACACAGATCTGGATCTGACGGTGCCCTCCAGCGTGATCGTGGAAAATGTACACCTGTCGGAGAGCCTGATGCGGTTGTCTTACAATCTGAGCCACTATCAGAAGGAGCATCCCCAGGGGGGGAACACACAATAGGAAAGAGAAGGGCGCCCGCGGGACGCCTTTTTTCTTGTTCCCTGGGAAATTTCTCTGAATTTCCCAGGGAACAAGAAGCCCTCCGGGCAGGAGCGCACTGGGGCGGAGAGGAATTATGTCGTTAAAGGGACCCGCCGCAGGCGGCGAATCCTGCAAAGCAGTATTCTTTTTTGGAGAGTGAAATTATGCAGTACGCAGTAAACGGACAACAGATGAAGGAATTGGATCGCTGCGCCATAGAGCACGTGGGGATGCCCTCCCTGGTGCTCATGGAGCGGGCGGCCCTGGCCTGTGCGGAGGCCCTGGAGAGCTTCCCCCTGGAGCGGGTGCTGGTGGTCTGCGGCTCGGGGAACAATGGCGCCGACGGTGTGGCGGTGGCCAGGCTGCTGCATCTTCAGGGCCGGAGAGTGGAATATTTCCTCACCGGCAGGGGAAGCGGCAGCGAAGAATTGGAGACCCAGCTGAAAATAGCAGAAAATTGTGGTACGACCAGGGTACAGAATCCGGATTGGGATTCATATACTACTATAGTAGATGCCATGATCGGGATCGGCCTGAGACAGGAGGTGCGGCCAGAACAGCGGGAGCTGATCGGCAGGATGAACGCCTCCCGGGCCAGAATCCTGTCCGTGGATATCCCCTCGGGAATCCACAGCGGAAATGGACAGGTTCTGGGGGCGGCTGTGAGAGCGGATAAGACGGTGACCTTTGGATACAGGAAGAACGGAATGGTTCTGTATCCCGGCGCAGCCTACGCCGGCCAGGTGACGGTGGCGGACATTGGCATCTACGGCATAGAACAGCTGCCGGAGACGGAGATTTTGCGGCTGCTGACCTGGCAGGAGAGCTCCTGGATTCCCCGAAGGCCCGGGGGAGGAAATAAGGGCACCTTCGGCAAAGTGCTGCTGCTGGCGGGCGCGTGCAATATGAGCGGAGCCGCGTATCTGGCGGCCAAGGCAGCCTTCCGCACCGGCTGCGGTATGGTGCGGATTGCCACAGTGCCGGAAAACCGGGAGATTCTCCAGCAGATGCTTCCCGAGGCCATGCTCGAGACCGGCCCGGAAGAGGCAGTGGGCCGGGCGGCAGCCTGGGCAGATGTTCTGGCGGCAGGGCCGGGGATGGGCCAATCCCCGGAGGCCCTGCGGAAGCTGGAGACCCTATTGTCCTCTGCGGGGGAGAAGCCGGTGGTGCTGGACGGGGACGCCCTGAATCTGCTGGCCCAAAATCCGGAGCTCTGGAAGCTGCAGAGACGTCCCTGGGTTGTGACCCCGCACCCGGGGGAATTGGGAAGACTTTTAGGCGTCAGTACCCGCCAGGTGCTGGAGAGATTTCCGGAGAGCGCCTGGGAGCTGGCCCAAAGCCGGGGCTGCATAGCGGTCTGCAAAGACGCGGCCACCCTGTGCGTGAGCCCTCAGGGACGAAAATACGTAAACAGTACCGGAAACTGCGGGATGGCCACCGCCGGAAGCGGGGATGTGCTCACCGGAGTGATCGCGGGCCTGCTGGCGCAAAAGGTGGAGCCGGAGAGAGCCGGGGCCCTGGGGCCCTGGATTCACGGCCAGGCGGGGGATCTGCTGGCCAAAGAGGGCGGTCAGGCTGCCCTGATGGCCGGACAGCTGCCGGAGGCTGTGGGACGGGTACTTCAGACAATAGAGGAGAGAAGGCAGTACAATGGAAAATAGACGGACATATGTGACGGTAGATATAGATGCAGTTAAGGAAAATTTCCGGCAGATGGAGGAGAATCTGCAGCCGGGAACAAAGCTGATCGCCGTGGTCAAGGCCAACGCCTACGGCCACGGGGCGGAGGCTCTGGCGGCAGCGGTTCAGGATAATCCCCGGATCTGGGGCTTTGCCACCGCCACGGTGGAGGAGGCGCTGGAGCTGAGAGAGGGAGGAATCCAAAAGCCCATTGTGATTTTAGGCTACACATTCCCGGAGCACTGCCACCAGCTAGTGCGCCAAAAGCTGCGCCCGGCGGTCTGGAAGCTGGCCCACGCGGAGGCTATCTCCCGGGCGGCTGTGCAGGAGGGAAAGACTGCTAGGATTCATCTGGCGGTGGATACAGGGATGAGCCGCATCGGATTTGCCGACTGCCGGGAGAGTGTGGAGGTGATCCGCAGGATTCAGAAGCTTCCGGGGATTGAGATCGAGGGAATGTTTACCCACTTTGCCCGGGCGGATGAGGAGAGTCTAAGGCCCGCCGAGGTTCAGCTGCAGCGGTATCTGGACTTTGCCCGGATGCTGGAGGAGGCGGGAATCGCCATTCCCCTGAAGCACTGCAGCAACAGCGCGGGAATCCTGCGCTTTCCCGAGGCCAACCTGGATGCGGTCCGGGCGGGAATCACCATCTACGGGATTTACCCCTCCGACGATGTGGAGAGGGAGCCGGTGCGGCTGCGGCCGGTGATGGAGTGGAAGAGCCATATTTCGTACATAAAAGAGGTGGGAGCTGGCGTGGAGGTCAGCTACGGGGGCACTTATGTGACCCAGGGGCCCACGCGGATCGCCACGATCCCCGTGGGGTATGCGGATGGTTATCCCAGAAGCCTCTCCAACAAAGGGTATGTGTTGATTTGGGGGCAGAAGGCCCCGATTTTGGGAAGAGTCTGTATGGACCAGTTTATGGTGGATGTGACGGGAATTCCCCAGGCGGAGGACGGAGATGAGGTGACGCTCATGGGCTGGGATCACGGAAGCTGCCTCTCGGTGGATGAGCTGGGGCATCTCTCCGGGCGCTTTCCCTATGAATTTGTGTGCTGCATCAGCGGACGGGTTCCCAGAGTATATCTGGGCCAATAGAGCACAATCCGAATATACCGACAGAAATTGGAAATACTAGAAGTAAACCAATATAATCGGAGTGTGAATAGCGTGGTAATCAAACGAGGCGACATTTTTTATGCGGATTTGAGGCCTGTGGTGGGCAGTGAGCAGGGAGGCGTGCGGCCGGTGCTGATTATTCAGAATGATATCGGAAATAAGCACAGCCCCACGGTGATCTGCGCCGCCATCACGTCAAAGATGAACAAGGCAAAGCTGCCGACCCATATCGCCATCAACGCCTCCTCCTATGACATTGTCAGGGATTCGGTGATTCTGCTGGAGCAGCTGCGGACCATCGACAAGCGCAGGCTGAAGGATAAGGTCTGCCATCTGGATCAGGATGTGTTAAAGGAGGTCAACAGAGCGCTGAAAATCAGCCTGGAACTATCTACATAGCAGAAGCTTGACGAGCCAGGCCCAAGGTGATATACTAATTGCTTGATGTGCGAAGTGCCCCGCAAAGGGGCTTACAGAGGAGGAAAGGAATACGATATGGATGATGGGATCAGTCCCCTAGTGGGATGCATCATTTTTTTCATCTTTATTATACTAAACGGTATCGCCTACGGATTTGGCGCCGCCATCCAGCAGGTGAATGAGAACGATGTGAAGAAGGAGGCGGCGGAGGGAGACAAAAGGAGCGTCTGTCTGCTGCGGATGCTGGAACAGCCGGCGGCCCTCATCAATACGATTCTGGTGATCTCCACCCTGCTGAGTATTATCTCCGGCTACTATCTGGTTCTATCTTTTTCCCGGTATGTGTACCGGACTCTGCAGCTGCTTCCCTTTGCGGATAGCCTGGGGGGAGGGGTTGCGGATGCGCTGGCCCTGG
>DVHU01000052.1 GCA_018711815.1 Candidatus Egerieimonas intestinavium | reverse complement strand
AGCAGAATGCAGGCGCATACTGGCATTTTTTCTTCTCACTATTATCTAACGGGTACAGATCCGGAAGGGGAACGGCTGAGTCTGGAAATTTCCGGAGGAGATTATACCCGGCTGGCAGGACAAAAGACCGTTTCCGTGGAGTGCTACCCCCACACACGACGTGTTGTGAAAATCTACTAAGAAGGGAAACACCGCAGGATTGGAGGAAGCAAGTATGACTTTGGATAACAGCCATTATGGAATGATCGAATTTGTACAGGAGGAATTTTCCCGTATCTTTCAGGGTGATATTGTTTACCATCACGGGACAGGCTATACCGGCCACATGGGGTGTTTCTGCATAGAGTACATTTACCTGCCGTTGAACTACAGACTCGTTTTTGAAAATGACAGGAATTTATTTGTGATAGATATTTATGACGAAATAGGCGCAAAAACTACGCTCTTCCGAATTGTCCGCTTTGAGAACACCCTGAACAAAAAAATATAAAACTAGCGATACATGCTTTGAAAACGGTGCTGGAAGAGAATCGCATGTCTTTCTATTTTTCCCGGAACGGAAAGCTGTATGAAGAGAAGAGCGGGCAATTTCGGAGGATCAAGGACATTTATCAATGACCTTCCTCCAAAAGCCGACTCTCCCAAAACCTGTGCAGCTGCTCCTCCACCGTATCCAGGGTACAGGGGCTTCTGCTCTCCCATTCCACGGGAAAGAGACCCTGATACTCCCGGTTCAGGAAACGGTCGTCCAACAGAAGCAAGACTCCCTTATCCTCGGCTGTGCGGATAACTCGTCCGGCAGCCTGCAGAACCTTATTCATCCCCGGAAAACGGTAAGCATAATCAAAGCCAGCCTCCCCCTTCCGGTCGTAGTAAGCTTTTAAAATTTCCCGCTCATCTCCCACCTGGGGCAGGCCGGTTCCCACAATCACAGCTCCCACCAGGCGCTCCCCGGTAAGGTCGATGCCCTCGGAAAAAATCCCGCCCATGATGCAAAAGGCCACCACAGTCTCCTCCCTCTCCGCCTCAAAGGCCTTCAGGAATTCTTCCCGGGAGGCCTCGTCCATGGAGGGCGTCTGCAGCAGACAGCGCTGCCCTTCCCCCTGATACTCCTCCCGGTAGATCTCCCACACATCCCCCAACAGCTTATAGGAAGGAAAAAACACCATGTAGTTGCCCCTTCTGCCGCTGACCGCAGCTCTGATGTATCGGGCAATCCGGCGAAATTCCGCCTCATTTCTCCGGGTATAGCGGCTGCTCACGTCCCGGGCCAAGGCCAAAAACCGATGCTCCTGGGGAAAGGGCGACCTGGCATACATGGAATAATCGTCCCCATGGGTGCTCAAAAGCTTCTGATAGTAGGGCATGGGAAGCAAGGTGGCAGAGAAGAAAATGGCGCTGCTGCCCTTATCCAGACAAGCCTGCAGGTTGGCGGCCGGATTTACGCAGAACAGCTTCACCAGGAAATTCCCCTCCTCATCGTGCCGGCTGTAAATCACATAGTTCTCATCCAAAAGATCATAGATATTCAGGAAATCCCGCACCTGGAAATAAAACTCCAGCACCTGGGTCCGCAGTTCCCCGGGATTTAATTCTGCCAAAAATTTCTCCAGCTCCCCCATCAGGTTCAGCAGACTGATGGGAAAGGCGCCCAGGGAGGACAGCACCTGGCAGCGGTCGCACTCCCGCTTATACTCCAGCAGCTGACGGTTTCCCTTCTCCAGCAGCCGCTCCAGCTTCTTGCTGTAGGGCTTCACCGCCCGCTTCAGCGCCAGAAAATCTTCCTTATACAAAACGGCGCTGAACATATCCCGCCCCCGCTCCACCAGATTGTGGGCCTCGTCAATGAGAAAGAGATACTCTCCCCGCATCCCCTCCCCAAAGAATCTTCTCAGCCGGGCGTTGGGGTCAAAGACGTAATTGTAATCGCAGATGATGGCGTCCACCCAGGAGGCCGTATCCAAACACATCTCATAGGGGCAGACCTGCCAGTCCTCACTCTGGCGGAGGATATCCTCCCGCCGCATCTCCCCCTCCTGCTGGAGAAAATCAAACACCGCATCGTTAACCCGGTCATAGTGGCCTTTGGCTCTGGGGCAGTTCTCCGGGTTGCAGTCCATCTTCTCACAGACACAGAGCTTTTCCTTGGCGGTGATGGTCAGGGTCTTCATCTTAAGTCCCCGGCTCTTCAGGAGGGCGAAGGCCTCCTCCGCCACTGTCCTGGTGATGGTTTTGGCCGTCAGATAGAAAAGCTTTTCCCCCAGTCCCTGGCCCATGGCCCGCACCGCCGGATAGACGGCGGACATGGTTTTGCCGATTCCCGTGGGGGCCTGGATAAAGAGTTCCTTTTTTTGCTGAATCGTCCGGTAGACGCCCGCCACCAGATTCCTCTGTCCCGGCCGGTAGGGGAAAGGAAATTCCAGGGCCTCCATGGAAGCGTTCCTCTTTTTTCTCCACTGATACTCAAAGTCCGCCCACTTATAGTAGGCGGCCAGCAGCTCCTCCAGCCATTCCTGAAGCTCCTCCAGGGTATACTCCCGGCGAAACCGCTTGATTTCCTCACTGTCCAGATTGGCGTAGGTCATCTGCACCCCCAGACTCCGCTTCCCCTGCTCCATCCCCAGGATACAGGCATAGCACTTGGCCTGGGCCAGATGCACCAAAAAGGGCTCCTCCAGGGAAGTCACATCCAGGTACATCCCTTTTATCTCGTCAATCCAGGTTTTGCCCTCTTCCGTAAAAATCCCGTCGGCCCGCCCCTCCAGCTGGATGGAAAACTCCTCATAATCCCTGCGGTAGACCAGGGCCTGCTCTGCCCGGTAGTCTCCTCCCATCCGCTTCTGAATCTTCCGGTGCAGCCGGCTTCCCTTCTGCATGGCCTCCCGGTCCGCAAAGGAATCTCTCCGATTGTCCAGGTCGCCGGAGCGCAGAAGGAACTCCACCAGGTTTCTAACGGATATGCGTATAATTTTTTCCTCTCCCATCTCGGACGCCCCCTTCTTCTGCTATCCATCCTACCATAGAGCACGAAAAATAGCTAGAAAAAAAGAAGGCATCCCCAAAGCCCAAAAATGCTCTGGTGGACGCCTTCCTGCCCTGTGGACCTCACTTATGCAACTGCGAACTTTCTCAGCGTGCGCTCAAAGTCTTTATTCTTTCCATAAGTCTGGACTGTCAAAATCTTGGTCAAATCCATGCTTAAAATTCCCAAGATAGATTTTGCGTCGATAACAACACGATTGTAAAAGATGTCAATATCAAAGTCACACTTTTCCGCAGCCGTAACAAACTCTTTTACGTCATCAGTTGCACTCAGTTTAATTTTGCACTCTGACATACTAATCATCCTTTCTTTTTTCATTTGCTACATTATGTCATCTAGTCCAAAATTTGTCAACGGATTTTCCTTTCCCATTTTTTCCGGAAAATCCTCCTGTTTTTGTGCGTAAATCATAAAAACGCAAAATCATTCTTTGCTTTCCACCAGCAAAACAGAAGTTCGCCATCCTGTTTTTTTCCACTGCTCCGGGGGCTTTCAGGCGTTTTTTTTACTTTTCGTAAATTTCTTGTTTAAACTTTGTGAAATTCATCCATATATTCCCGGAAATGCAGAGCCAGATTCTGCCGCTGCAGCCCGGGATTCCTCCTGCTCTCGATGGCAATGCTGGTGCAGAAGGTCCTCCACATGCCGGCAAAATCCTCCTCCGCATCCCGAATCTCTCCGATCTCCTGCCGGGTAATATCTAATCCTGTGTAGAGCACGAACCCTTTTCCCGGCTCATGGGCCGCCGCGGTCCCCCGGCCGGTATCCAGGATAAACCAGCGCTCCCGGGGAAAACGATCCGCAAAATGCTCCGCCAGCAGCACCAGCAGGTTAGCCTTGGGGCGGATGGGGGCGAAGAGAATTCCCTTCTCCGTCTCCCGGAATCTGAGAAAGCCCTGATAATGGTTGTATTCAATGCCCACCTGCCGCTGCAGGGATGATACCAGTCTCACCGCCGGATTTCCCTGGTTCTCCAGAAAGTTGCTGCCGGTTCCCCCCGGATGAACCCCGGAAGGAATGGGTTTGTTGTACATGGCGCCGTGGACAGATAAAAAATCCACCACCGTCCGGTAAATGGCAGTCCCCTTTCTCTCATCCGCCGCCCAGGCGGCGTAACAGAGGCAGCCGTAGATGCCCCAGCCCAGCCTTTTTCTGATGGTTCGCAATACCTTCTCTGCCTTCTCCCCATCCGGCTGCACCCGGTGGTATACGCAGAAAAATTCCAGATTCTCCGGCTCCCGGGTGCGCAGCTCCACATTGCCATGGCCGCACCGGCTGGCCCAGGCCTCGTATACTCCGGTGAAGATCCCCTCTAAGGAATCCTCACACAGAAAAATCTGTCTATCCATGATCCGTCTCCTCCTCAAGAGAACAGGCGCAGGCACTCCTCCCCGGACTCCCGGGTTCCCCCAAAGCTGCTGTCGTCAAAGAGGGACAGCTGCCTGTAAGTCAGCTGAGGATCGATCACCGGCTTCTCCCGAAAATCCAGCATATTCCGCAGAATGTAATCCTGATCCATGCGGAAGCGATACAGCATCCTGCCCTTGCAGGTAATAAAGTACTGGGCCCGCTTCAGCACCACGCGCATGGCCTTCAGATCTTCAAAATCCAGGCTGCCGTGCTTCCTGGCTCCCACGATCTTCCAGGCGCTCTGGGGCCCGATGCCCGGCACCCGCAGCAGCGTGTGATAGTCCGCCTGGTTGATCTCCACCGGAAATTGCTCCAGGTGCTGCAGGGCCCAGTCGCACTTGGGATCCAGCAGCACATTGAAATTGGGACGCTTTTCCGTCAGCAGCTCCCCCGCCCGAAACCCATAGAACCGCAGCAGCCAGTCCGCCTGGTAAAGCCGATGCTCCCTGAGAAGAGGCGGCCCGTCGGTGGTGGCCGGAAGGGAGCTGTCCTGATTCACATTGACAAAGGCCGAGTAAAAAACCCGTTTTAGCTGAAACTGATCATACAGAGACTGGGCCACCTGCACCAGCTGATAATCGTTCTCCCCGGTGGCTCCCACAATCATCTGGGTACTCTGGCCCGCGGGCACAAATCGCGGCGCCCGCCGGTACAGGGCCAGCTCCTGCTTATTCTCCTGGGCCCTGGTCTGAATCTGGCGCATGGGAGTCAGAATCGTCCGGCGGCTCTTGTGGGGCGCCAGTCTCTTTAGGCCCTCCGCCGTGGGCAGCTCCAGATTAACACTCATCCTGTCCACCAGATAACCCGCCTTCTCCACCAGCTCCGGGGCCGCTCCGGGAATGGTCTTCAGGTGAATGTAACCTTGAAAATGATATTCGCTGCGCAGCTTATAGACGGTCTGATAGAGAAGCTCCATGGTGTAGTTGGGGCTTTGCAGCACTCCGGAGCTCAGAAACAGCCCCTCGATATAATTTCTCCGGTAGAAGCCCATGGTCAGCCGGCAGACCTCCTCCGGGGTAAAGGAAGCCCGCTCCACGTCATTGGAGCAGCGGTTAGCGCAGTAGCGGCAGTCGAAGACACACTCATTGGTAAACAGGATCTTCAGCAGGGAGATGCACCGCCCATCCGCGGAAAAGCTGTGGCAGATACCTCCGGCGATGCAATTTCCTATCCCCTTGCCGTCTCCTCTGCGCTCGGAGCCGCTGGAGGTGCAGGCCACGTCGTACTTGGCGGCGTCCGAGAGAATCTCCAGCTTCCTCTCAAGGCTCATGGGCTGTTGAATCCTGGTCATGATGGTTCCTCCTGAAGTATAAAAATTCCGCCGCCCTTCCATACAAAAAGCAAACGTTCGTTCTTCTTACATTTTAGAACAGACGTTTGCTTTTGTCAAGAACAAATATTCGGTTTTTTTATTTTCTTACCGGGGCAGCTTCTCCAGGGCGGCTTCCACAAAGGTGTTGTCCACCGTATGGAAGGCTCCCGCATCCGCGGCGGCAGCGTAGGCCGGATCAATGGGCACCTTGCCCACCACCGGGATACTAAACTGAGCCGCAGCCTCCTCCACATGACTCTCGCCGAAAACGGAAATCTTCTTTCCGCAGTCCGGACACTGGAGGTAACTGTAGTTTTCCACCACGCCCAGCACCGGAATATTCATCATCTGAGCCATCTTGTGGGCCTTGGCCACAATCATTTTTACCAGCTCCTGGGGAGAAGTAACAATGAAAATCCCCTGGATGGGAAGGGACTGGAACACCGTCAGCGGCACGTCTCCGGTTCCCGGGGGCATATCCACAAAGAGATAGTCCAGCTCGCCCCAGATCACATCGCTCCAGAACTGCTTCACCATGTTGGAGACCACCGGACCTCTCCAGATCACCGGCTCCTCCTCGTTGGGAAGAAGCAGATTGATGGACATGATTTTGATATCATTTTCCGCCAGCATAGGCAGAATTCCGTTGCTGTCCGCGGAGGCAGGCCCTTTGATCCCGTACATCTTGGGAATGGAAGGCCCGGTAATATCCGCGTCCAGGATTCCCACCCGGAACCCTCTCTTGGCCATCTGATTGGCCAGAGAAGCGGTAATCATTGATTTTCCCACGCCGCCCTTGCCGCTGACTACGCCGATCACATGGCGGACATTTGAGTAAGCGTTCATCTCCGCCAGAAAACTGTTCTTATTTTTACTTGGACATCCCTCGCAGCTCTCTTTGCTGCAGGTTGTACTGTTGCACTCCTTTGCCATAGTGCTTCTCCCTCCTATGATTTAATAAAACGGTCGATGGCCTTGTTTAATTCCTCCAAGGCCTCCGTATCTCCGTGCTCCACCGCATCCACCAGACAGTGCTGGATGTGATCGTGGAGAATGACCTTGCCAGTGTTGTTGATGGCGGCCCGTACGGCGGACAGCTGAATCAGCACCTCGCTGCAGTCCCGGCCGTCCTCCACCATGCGGCGAATGGACTCCAAATGGCCGATGGCCCGGGACAGACGATTGAGCACCGCCTTGGTGTTTTCGTGGGTGTGTGTGTGCCCGTGGCCGTGGCCGGAATGACTGTGATTTGCCCCGTGCTCCTCCACATGGGTGTGCTCCAGCACGGTTCCATCCTCCAGCACATGGGTGTGCGTATGAATCTTATTTTCCATAGACCCTCCCTATATCTCGCTGAAGGAATATCTCTGGCGCATACCGGAAGCTACAATATCAAAGATCACACTCCCGTCCGGCATCACCGTCTTTTCATATTCCATGGTCTTATCCTTGAATTTTGCCTGGATCCAGGCGTCCAGATCGTCCGTCTCGATCTCCTCGATGAAAACATCCCTCATCTGGTTATTCGGACACTTATTAAAAATTTCCCAAATTGCCTCGTACTCTTTCATGGGGCACTTCCTTTCTTCTGGGACAAAGCCCGCCTGCGGCTTAAGCCTGCGGATTGCCCGGCTGGGTATATTATATCAAGCCTACGCAAAAAAGCAACCCTCCCCTGGGGTTACTTTTTTGTGTTTTGCCGTATACATCCCCTCTCATGTCCGCAATCTCTCCTCAGGAATACATGGCTCCTGAGTTTACCGTATTCTGAAAGACGAAGTTTTTTATCCGATTCACATAGGCCTCTCTGCTTTTCCATTCCTCCATATACCTGCACTGCTCAAGGGCTTCTTTAAAGCATGGTCTCTGACCGGTGGGAAAAAGCTTCTTCAACACTCCTGCCAACTGCAGCATCTGCAGGCAGAATACGGTAGAGGAATCCCACTGCTGGCTTATTACCTTCCGCAGAAATTGTTCCTGCACCCCTGCGGCTCTTTCTGAATAAAAGGTAAACCGGCGTCTCTGCCCCAGAAGACCTTTTCGGATTTTTGTCTCTCCCATTCCCTTTTCCTCCAGGGACTCATATAAATCCTCCAATAGCCGCCGAATATTTCTCCCTGTGGGGCTGCAGCAATAGTAATCCACCCACTCCAAAATATCTTTAGAAAAGTCCTCTATGGCTCTGTAAAGGCTGCTGAGTCCTGCACATTCAGCCGGAAGGGGATTTGCTGCCCCTAAGCGGCCATCCGAACCAACTGCAATGCATCTAGCTTCCTGCAAATCACTTATCCCGCCCAGAATGACTCCCGCCCCGTACTGGGGCTGGCAAAGATCTGCGTCACCCGCCGCGTTTGACAGCAGCACCGCATAAGTTTCTGAAAGCAACAGTCCCTTCATTCCCACTCCTCCTCTACTCTTCAAAGGACAGGTTCCCCGGGCGGTCGGGATACTCTCTGGCGATCTCAAATTCTGTGGTGGGGACGCTGCGATCCACCTCCTGGAAGGATACATTATCCATCCAGACCTGACCTTTTCCGGATAAGAGAATTCCGATATTGATGATCTGCGCCTCTTCCGGCACATCCAGCACACAGGAATAGAGATTCCACTGGGTGGTGCCGCAAATCGGGCGGTTCTGCATATTGTCCAGCTTGAGGGTAACGCTGAAATTTCCGTCCAACCTCATCCAGAGGCCTGCCCATCCTTCCACAGCTTCACTCTTCACGAAGGCCGCGAAACGGACTCTCTTTCCGGTATATAAAGCCGCGCTAAACTGCTGCAGGATCGTGGCGTATTCCTCCGGCGTATACTCTTGCTCCAGAGAACGGATTGTGGCCGAGCCCGTTCCCGTATTAAAAATTTTATGGTCGATCCCCATTTCATACTTCTCCGGCGCTGTTCCCGTAGTAATCCACTGTTTAATTTCCGCACTTTTTTCCATATTCATCCCTCCACTGATGAGATTGCTCAGAGCCTTACGGTATCTTCCCGGGGGAAGGCCATAGCTCTTCTTAAAGGCTCTGGTAAAGGCTTCCTGAGATTCGAAGCCCAAACCCACAGCAATATCCAAAACCTGCCGGCTGCTGTTCAGGAGGAACGCAGCCGCCTGGCCCAGCCTTCGCCTTTGGATATATTGGTGCAGGTTAAGCCCCGTCTCCCGCTTAAAGATCCTGTGAAAATGATATTTTGAAAATCCGGCGGCGTGTGCCACATCCTCCGCCCGGATTTCCTGAGCCAGGCGATCTTCAATATAAGCGATGGCCGCTTTTATTTCCTCTCTGTATTCCACTGCTTCAGCCTCCTCCTTACAGGATCAGTATAGCAAATCTCCCTATGCTCTGCTTGACCATTCGTGCGGAAAATCCGGCCTCGAAGAGAGGGATTTAAATTTCATCGGCCGCCTTCTCTTCTGTCCTCCTCACCGGATGGCGGATCACTGTCCTCCACCTTTCCGGCGGCACCCGCCGGGCGTCGGAGAGATAGATTTCGTGGTGCATCCGCTGCTGGGAAAAATCATTCCGGCAGCCCTTTTCCCGGATAAATTTATCCATCAGGGCCACCGTCTCCGGCTCCCGGTCAAAGGGCCCCAGGTGCATACACTGGACGCACAGCCCCTCCTCCAGGGTCAAAAATTCTACTCGGGAGAAATCCTGCCCTTTCTTTCTCCCGGCCTCCTCCAGGGCCCAGTCAAAATCTTCTTTTTGAACAAAGTCCGGAAGGCGGATCAGGGATATCCACTGAAAATCCGCCTTTCTCCCGTAGTCGATACCCTCCGTGCCCTCCTGCCACCATAAGCCCTCCAGGGGCGGAACCACGTAGTCGAAGTATCCCTCAATCACGCGGCTGCCCTTTTTGCTCATCTTGATGGTGAAGGCAATCCCGTACAAAAGCCCGATGGCTTCCTGGTATTCTCCTCCCTCCTGGTTGGGGTCGCCCTTGCCGCGGACCGCGATGTAGTTCATCTTTGGCACTTCCACCAGCTGAGGCTGCCGGCCGGGCAGGTAAAATTCCTTATATTCTTTTTTATAGTCAAATGTCACGGTTCCTTTCCCTCCTTTTGTCTGCTCCTGTTTTATTTTCTGTAAAACGAAATAATCTTTTCCGCCGTCTTCAAAAGCTTTTCTTTCACCGATTCTGGCTCCAACACCTCCACCTGGGCCCCGAAGGTCAGCAGCCAGCCCAGAAGCGTCTCCTGGTCCGTATAATCCATCTGAAACAGCAGGAGGCCGTCCTCCTGCTCCGTGAAGCAGCCGGGGCCAAACTCCTCTACCAGCCTCCACTTGCTCTCCGGGGCAAACAGCGCCCTCACCCGGATATTGGCGGGAAAGATTCGCTCATTGGACAGATCCGGCAGGGGCACCTGCCGGGGAGAAAATTCTTCCGGAAGTTTCTTTAGCCCCTCCATCCGGTTCAGCTTAAAGAGGCGGAAATCCCTCCTATGTCCGCACCACCCCCACACATACCAGCTGGACCATTTGAAAATTAAATAGTAGGGCTCAATCTGCCGCAGGCTTTCCCCGCCGGGGGCATAGTACCGAAAGGCAATCTGCCTCCTCTCTTCCACCGCATCCTGAATCAGGGAAATTTTCGGGGCCAGAGTCTCCTTATACCAGGAAGAGAGATCGATGAGGACAGAGTCCCTCCCGCTGACAAAATCCGAGGCCCCCACCTTTAATTTCTCCATCAGCTGGCTGTAGTAGCTGCTTCCGCTGACGCTGTCCAGGCTTCGGAGGCCCGCCAGGATCATCTGCATATCCTTGGAGGTCAGAAGGGTTCTATCCATCCGGTAGCCCTCCATGATGCGGATGCCTCCGCCGGCCCCCTGGGCCGTGGAGATGGGAATCCCCGCCCTGCACAGGGTCTCAATATCCCGGTTTATAGTTCTTCGGGAAACCTCGAATTTCTCCGCCAGCTCCGGCGCCGTGGTTCTCTCCCGCTGCAGGAGAACCGATAATATGCCAATCAGCCGATCTGTCTTCATTTGTTCCTCCCATTCCCATCATAACAAAATAAACATGACAACTGTGTGTCATGTCTATTTTACCATTTTTCCGGCGGCAAAAAAAGAAGGAATCCCGCAAGCCAACGCTTCCCGAGATCCCCTCCGGAGAGATTTCCCTTTGTCCGTCTTATTTCTTTTTCTGCCAGTAATCAAGTTTGGGCAGCATTTTCTCCAGATACGCCCGCACCTGCTTTTCCGGCCAGCTCTCATTTGCCATATGCCCCGCGCAGAAATCAATCAGCTCATCTAAACTTGTGTAAGCAAATTTTCCCCCCGCATAACACCATTTACAGTATTCTTCATTGAAACTTCCATCCAGCTCCCTGCTGATGGCGGAATCCTCCAGGGGCATGCCGCAGCACTGGCAGATTAATCTTCGGGGAGAGCCTAAGAGGGTATTAATCGAAACGTCAAAGTATGCTGACAATAATTTCAAGGTCTCTGCGTTCGGCACCGTCTCCCCGGTCTCCCAACGGGACACCGCCTGCCGGGTGACATGGATTTTTTCTGCCAGTTCCTCCTGGGAGAGCCCCTTATTGGAGCGAAGCTTAAGGATAATATCTTTGGTCTCCATATGAAATACCTCCTGTCTGCCTCCACTATAGCACCGCCTTCCGGCGGGCGCAAGCAACCGGCTGTTGCGGTCATTTTTCTTTCTTGTTAAACCATCTCTGAGATGATATAATTTGGATAATCACAACTGCAAATATCGTGTTTATTTGCACCACTTACGGCAGCAATTTTTTGTGTACTGCTAATTGGGGGAGGTATATATGCGATTCTGGACAGACCAATTTGCCATGACGCCGGATCAGGAGCTGCTCTTTCAGCAGCAGATCAGAAAGACCACAGGAAAATATTTCTGGGCCGCC
The DNA here is from genome assembly GCA_018711815.1 of Candidatus Egerieimonas intestinavium. Lineage (GTDB taxonomy): Bacteria > Bacillota > Clostridia > Lachnospirales > Lachnospiraceae > Egerieimonas > Egerieimonas intestinavium. Next base: position 6,186 of record DVHU01000052.1, on the reverse strand, counting down.
GCTCTCTTTGTTCTGCTTTTTCAGATTTACAATATTGCTTATACCCTGCATTATACGGGATTTCAGCTGGGAAGCCGCGCCAGCAGAGTCTATATGGTTCTGTATATCTGTATGCTTTCCTTTTGTCTGATTTCTCTGGTTTTAGGATTTTTATGGAGCTTTGTCAGAAAGAGCAGTGACCTTAGGCTGCTCAGGCTTTATTCTGCTTTTTCCTTTTTCCTTCTGCTCTGGTCCGTCTGCATAACTTTGTACGACCAGAGAGTTTCCGATAATATCAGCATTTACATAACCAGCTCGATGTACATCGCCGGGCTGATCTATCTGCGCCCTGGGATATCCGTTCCCATTTTTATCTTCTGTGAAGCGGTGCTCATGGGCGGATTTCTGTGGATGCACCTGGAAGGAATCAAGGATACCTATGGCTTCTGCGTAAATTCCATAGGACTTACCATCGTTGCCCTGTTTATCAGCCTGTACCGCTGGAGTTCTCTGCGGCGGGATTTTCTGAATCACCAGGAGATCCAGCAGAAGAGCAAGATCATCACCGAGCAGAATGAAAAACTGGACTTTATCGCCAACCACGACGCCCTCACGGGATTATGGAACCGCAATTATCTGAATCAGTGGACAGCGGAATTTTTTTCCGCTAAAGAGCAGAAAACCGCGGCAGTTTTTATCCTGGATATTGACCACTTCAAGCAGTATAACGATACCTTCGGCCATATGGCGGGCGATGAGTGCCTGAGACAGGTGGCCCGCTCTCTGAACGCTATGGACGGCAATGTTTTCCGCTTTGGGGGAGAGGAATTTCTATACATCCTTCCCTGCGAAGACCCCGACCAGGCCTCCCGCCTGGGGGAAAGCCTGTGCCGACGCATAGAAAGCCTGCAGATTCCGGCTGCCAAACCGGGGGCCTATCTCACCATCAGCGTAGGTTATTCCATGGGTTCCATGGAAAACGATGCAGCATTTCAGCGGCTGCTCCGGGAGGCGGACGACGCTCTCTACCATGCAAAAAGCAGCGGGCGGAATCGCTCAGTAAAATATGATGTCTCGCTTCTGACGCCGGAAACCTCCGCTCCCTGATCTATAACATACTCCGGCGGCGCTGCTCCCCAATCTATAGCAGCGCCGCCGGAGTATACTGTTTCTGTTATTCTCCATAGGTCTCTCGCAAAAACTCCACGATCTCTTTTTCCGGCAGCGGTTGCGAAAAATAATATCCCTGTATGCAGCTCACGCCCCACTGAGATACAAGCTCCAGCTCGCTTTCCGTTTCCACGCCCTCGGCGACTGTCTCATATCCCATATTTTTCAGCATATCCACAATGCTTCGATAAAAGCCCGCCATGTGCTCGCTGCCGGGAATTCCGTTGAGCAAAGACCGATCCAGTTTTACCTCTGTAAACGGCAGACGCAGCACCGTGTTCAGGTTGGCATAGCCGGAACCAAAATCATCGAGACACAGCTTCACGCCTGCTTCCACCAGCTCATCTACAATGCGGTAAACATTTTCTGAATATTCTGTAGCGATGGTTTCCGTAATCTCCATCTGGAAAAAACTGGCCGGAAGATGGTAGGCCGCTATATTTTCCAACACTTTTTTGCCGTAACCCTCCTGCAGGATTTCCGCCGGAGACGTGTTAAACTTCACATTGCGGATCATCGTCATCAGTTCCGGGTGAGCCTTCACGAACCGGCAAACTTTCTCAAACTGCAGATTGCCAATCTGTAAGATCAGTCCGTTCTTCTCTGCTATCTGAATAAACATCTCCGGAGAAACCAGGCCCAGCGTCGGATGGCGCAGACGGCTCAGCGCTTCCAGAGCCACAAAACGCTTTTCTTTTATCGAATAGATGGGCTGATAGTATACCTCGAAGAGATCATTTTTGACAGCAATAGTCAGATACTGTTCGATCTCTTTCGTATACCAGAAATTCTGCAGCGTCTGCCAGTCTCCCTGAATGAAAGTGGTTCTTCCCTTTTCTGCCGACAGAGAAATCAGATAGTCCATGTATCCGATGAGTTCATCGCATTCCTTTCGCTCAAGGGCATAGGTAATTCCGCATATGTTGACCGGACAGCTGATTTTCTCCCCCTCTATTTCCAGCTCCTGCTTGAAATATTGCAAAACCTCTTTTCTTACCCGATCATACTCAACCAGGCTGTCCGTCACGATGACCATCCGTTTTCCATTTAATCGGAAGACCTGATCGTTTCCGCTGATTTCCTGCATTTTTCCCGCGATATGAATTAAAACCCGGTCGCCGAAGCTGTTGCCGAAAATTTTGTTGATCACTTTTATCCTGTGCATTTCCACAGCCACGATATGAAATTCTTTTCCCCGCTGCATCCGGCTCTGTAGCCACTGGCGGAAATACCGGTTATCAAACACGTCTGTCGTGCTGTCGATATAGCGGTTGGGATTACCAATATTCAAGTATAAAACGGTCATCCCCAGGCCAATCCCAAGTCCGGTGGTCAGACTGCCGTCCACTGCATACTGATAGGCCACACAGATGCCCATGATTACCAAAAGCTCGCAGATAACAAAAAACTTTTGTTTTCCCAACTGCCGATAATGAGCGATACTGTCTATGGCCGTAAGCAAAACGTAGACTCCCGCATACAGGTACATTCCCATGTACAGAGGGCCGTCGGAATAGCCTCCGCGCAAATTGAAGGTGAAAAAATAACCGCCCCAATAGTTCAGCACAATCAGAATGAGCATGCCGCAGAGAATCGCCGTATACCAGCCAAAGAGCGGTACGCTGCGATTTTCTCTGTCTTTACGCAGCGTCCGGGCATAGTAATACAGAAAAAACGGTATCAGCGCCTGAAGGATGTAAAAGAAAGTAAAACACATTTTCGACAGTCCCACCGGCACATTTACCACCCCTGACATCATCCATGTACAGATGATATCAAAAACGATATCCAGCAGCCCGATCAGGACAAAGGAAAGAAACATCCGGCTCTTTAAATCATCCAGTTTTTTCTGATCCAGAAAATGGTATAGCACAAGAAGCAGATAAAAAATGGATGCATATAGATAACTCATATTGTATTCCATCATGTTTTTCCTCTTAACCTAGTTCTCACCGCCTGATCATTGTCCATCTTTCATCCAGCCTTCCGTCTTTTTGTTCTGATACATACGCTGATCCGCCTCAAACTTCCATTCAATGACGGATTTCAGTGTTCCGTCAGAATTTTGCAGATAACTCTCGCCCCGGGCGATGGTCAGCAAGATTCTGCTTTCCCGGATGCTTGTCCTTATCTCGCTGTCCAGCCTGCCGTACCAGTCTTCACGCTTTCCAACCGGCTTAAGAAGCACCGCACAGAATTTGCTGTCTCCAATGCGATAGCAGTGACCCATGGGAGAAAACGTATCATTGATGCACCTTGCCGCCTTCCTCAACATCTCGTCGCCGGCAGAATAGCCCATGCTGTCATTGACCTGTTTCAAATGATCTACATCCAGGAAAATCAACACAGCCTCTTTATAGTCTGCCGCTTTCATCTGAACTTCCGTCATGAATTCTTCAAATGCTCTGCGGTTTTTTAATCCGGTCAGGCCATCCTCCCTTGCCAGACGCTGATAAATATTCATTTCCGTGCGGTAACGCATATTTTCAGTGGCTGTCCGCACAAGGCCGCCGAACAAAATGACAATGAACAGGAAAATTCCGATTTCAAATACGGATTCATAGAACGAAATTTCCAAAAGCCAGTATAAGATCAGAGCCAGAAGCCCCGCTGCCCCCAGCATCACAAAGGAAAGCAATATGGTCTTCAGCTCCTTCGTGCGGGTCTTGTTATATTCCAGCAGCAGCGCCTGGCTAATCCACAAAACGCCCCCGAACAGCAGGATATGCGTCATAAACAACATATGGATAAACTCTATATGATAGAGCAGATGCAGCGCGCTCTGTATAATCACATTCAGACAAAAGGCTGCCACCGCTAGGTCAAAACGTCTGTACCGCCCCATACCCGCCGTGTGCTTCAGAAAGTATACCACCGGCAGCGGGAACAGCATAAAGGCATAGAAGGAAATATAGTTGACTGCGGGATCATAATTGACCATATAATTAAAGATAGAAGAATCCGTCAGGCACCATATCCCGCAAATCAGCAGGAAAAACGAAACATCCGCAAAACGGCGGTCATTCTGTCCGCAATACCACATATAGACGAAAGCGCAGATTACCGCCAGACCAAGAATCCACATCAGCGCCACGATAATCAGATTCAGCATATCACTCTGGATATGATGGCGGAACAATCTTCCTTCCGTTCCGATCAGTACGCTGCTAAGAGCGTAGTCCTCATTGTCCCTGTTGAAATAGGTGATAGATACCGTCTCATTCTCCGACCTGCCGGAAAGCTGTACATCGCAAAATACCTTTGAGGCCATCTGATCGTTTCTTTTAAATTCCGTGTCTTTATATTGATAGACAATCTCATCCCCCACAGAAATCCGAAGCTGATACTGGGCCCCCATGGTTGATAGGAACATTCCCGATTTCAGACGCTCATCCGGTGCATGGTAGATGGTCAGCTCCCCAACCCCCTCCTCATTCTTTCCCGAATAGGACAAGGTACACGGAAGCGAAATCTCCTTCTTCTGTCCATCCTCCAGATAATACCAGCCCTCCGAAAAATCACTCAGGCTGCCGGACGGCTGCGTATCCCATCTGTGGGCATGAAATAGGGGAACCATAATCATCATGACAAGCGCCACGACCCATAAGATAATTTCGATTTTTTTGTAATTTCTATTTTTCTGTCCTTCTTCCATCCTGCAACTCTCCTCAGATATTCAGAATTTCCGCACGAGTTTCACGATACTTTCTGTATGGTCTGTCATCGGAAACATATCTACCGGCTGCACCCGCTCCACCGCATACCCCTTTCCCGTCAGATACTTCAGGTCCCGGGCCTGGGTTTCCGGGTTGCAGGAAATATACACCACCCGCTTAGGAGCCAGCTTCACCAGGGAAGACAGGAAGGGCTCGTCGCTCCCGGCTCTGGGGGGATCCATAAAGACCACGTCCACCGGCTGGCCCTGCCGGGCCAGCTGCACCATAAATTCCCCGGCGTCCCCCTGATAAAACCGGGCGTTGGAAATTTGATTGGCCCGGGCGTTTCCGATGGCGTCGCGGACAGCGCCTTTGTTGAGCTCCACGCCGATCACCTGTCCGGCCTTCCGGGCGGCGATCAGACCGATGGTTCCGATTCCGCAGTATGCGTCCAGAACCCGTTCCTTTCCCGTCAGGGAGGCAAATTCCACAGCCTTTTGGTACAGCGCCTCCGTCTGAACCGGGTTCACCTGGTAAAAGGAGGAGGGGGAAATCCGAAAACGGCAGCCGCAGAGGGTATCCTCGATAAAACCCGGCCCCCAGAGGGTGATGTTGCGCTCCCCCAGCACCATGCTGGTGTTCCGGTCGTTGACATTGAGCACCACGGTGGTAATTTCCGGATGCTCCCTGCGCAGGGCCTTCACAAAATTATTTTTGGAGGGCATGATGGGGGAAGCCAGCACCAGGACCACCATAACCTGTCCGCTGGAAAATCCCCGGCGGATCAGCACATGGCGAAACAGGCCAAAGCCCCTGTCCTCCTGGTAAACGGCGATGCGAAAGGATTTCAGCAGGCGGCGGATGGTGCCGATAATCCGGTCTGCCAGCTGGTCTTCGATCTGGCAGCTCTCCACGGGCACCACCCGGTGGCTGCCCTCCTGATAAATCCCTGAGACAATGGTGCCGTCTCTCCTACGGTCAAAGACGGCATGCACCTTGTTGCGGTAAAAATATGGCTGTTCCATCCCCAGAATCGGCTCCACAGGGCCAAAGCTCCCCAGCAGTTCCTCCACCTGCTTCTGCTTTTTCTTTAGCTGCTCCTGGTATGGCACTCCCTGGTAGGCGCACCCCCCGCACCTTTTGGCCGCAGGGCAAACCCTCCCTGCATCCGCCGCAGCGCCGGACAAATCGCCTCTCTGTGGATTTCTTTTCTTTACTTTCTCCCTCATGGTACTCCCCCTGTTGTTAGCTACCCTCTCTTTACAAGAGCACACACGGTCGATAAAGAGTAAATTTTGCGACCTGCTGTGTTACTTTCAATCAGCGTACCACTCGGTACGCTTCATTCAAGTGCCTTGCAGGGCACAAAATTTATCTCTTT
>DVHU01000051.1 GCA_018711815.1 Candidatus Egerieimonas intestinavium | reverse complement strand
GACAGATCTTATCCCAGATGGAATAAAGGAGACGAGAGATGAACCACAAAACGAATTTAGGAATACGAGCGGTTTTACATACCGCGAGAAAATGGAAAAAGACTTTACTGGTGTTCTGCCTGCTCCTGGCTATTACCACTCTGGTGCTGTCCGGGCTGGCGATTGCAGACGCACAAGAGGAGCAGTCGGAAGAACTGCGTGGAGTTACGGGAGCCAGCTTCACCGTCAATGCCAACAACGGCTATACCCTGCAGCCTGTCACAGATGAGATGATTGAGGAGATCGCCGCGATTGATGGCGTGGAAGCCTATAACACATCTCAATGGACGATTGTAAATCTCTATAATCAAGATACTTTGATGAAAGGGACGGATGAACGGGAAGGTGTGGCAGACCTTTTTTATGGGTCAGGCTGCTTTGACTCAGAATATTCGCCTTTGTTCCTTAGCGGAGCCCTGCGTTTGACAGAAGGCCGCCATGTGACAGATGGCAATGGCGGAATCATTTTGTACGAAGGTCTTGCTGATAAATATGGATTTAATGGAGGTTCGCCGGGAGGTATCCCTTGAATTTTGCCACCGCTTGGGGTATGATGCTTAGTAGTGTTAAGACAGTGAGAAGTGCAGAAGAAAGGAAGCAGATATGTTAGACGAAGAGGTGAGAGTGGCCGTCTATGTGGTCACCGGATTTCTGGAGAGCGGAAAAACCACGTTTTTAAATTTTACCATGAGGCAGGATTACTTTCAGATTCCCGACACCACCCTGGTGATTACCACCGAGGAGGGTGAGGAGGAATACGACAAGGAAGAGCTGAAGAAATATAATACCATCGTGGAGGTTATCGAGGAGGAAGAGGATCTGAACTTCGATACCCTGAAATATCTGGAGAAGCTGTATCACCCGGACCGGGTGCTGATCGAATTTAACCCCTTCTGGTCCCTGGGCAAGCTGGAGACCATGAAAATGCCCAGAGGCTGGGGGATTATCCAGGAGATTGTCACCGTGGACGCCAGCTGTTTCCAGATTTATATGAATAATATGAAGTCCCTGTTTGTGGAGATGGCGCGAAACGCGGATATGGTGATTTTCAACCGGGCTTCGGAGGAGCTGCCCCTGGCCAACTTCCGCCGCAGCGTGAAGGTGGTGAATCAGGCGGCCCAGATCATCTTCGAGCAGGAGGGAGGCGGGATTATTGATATCTTTGAAAATCAGCTGCCCTACGATATGGATCAGGAGATCATCGACATTCAGCCGGAGGATTACGGCATCTGGTATGTGGATATGATGGACAATCTGGACCAGTATGTGGGGAAAACCGTGCGCTACACCGGCCAGGTATTAAAAAGCCGGGACCTGGAGGCGGGCTTCTTTGTCCCCGGAAGAATGGCTATGACCTGCTGTGCCGACGACACCCAGTTCATCGGCTACGTGTGCAAGTGGCCGGATTCCAAGCGCCTGAAGATGGGCTCCTGGGTGTCGGTGACCGCCAGGATCACGGAGGAGTACCTGGAGGTCTACCATGACAAGGGACCGGTGCTTTACGCCTCGGAGGTAGTCCCCGCGGAGAAACCCCAGCAGGAGCTGGTATACTTTAACTAGGCTCCGGCAGAGACTGGTATACTTTAACTGGACTCCGGCAGAGACTGGTATATTTTAATTAGACGGGAGTTTGAGCATGTATTTGATCGCAGGCCTGGGAAATCCGGGAAGACAGTACGAAAAGACGAAGCACAATATGGGTTTTGAGACCATAGATTATCTCATTGACGCATATCATATCTCATACGGCGGCACCAGAAATAAGGCCATGTACGGCAAGGGCCTCATCGAAGGGCAGAAGGTGATTCTGGCCAAGCCGCTGACCTACATGAACCTCAGCGGGGAGGCCCTGCGGGGCTTGGTGGATTACTACAAGATAGACCCGGAGACGGAGCTGATCGTCGTCTACGACGACATCAGCCTGGCGCCGGGGCAGATCCGGGTGCGCAAGAAGGGAAGCGCCGGAGGGCACAACGGCATCAAAAATATCATCGCCCAGCTGGGTACCCAGAACTTTCTGCGGGTGCGGGTGGGCATCGGCGAGAAGCCGCCCAAGTGGGATCTGGCGGACTATGTGCTGGCCCCCTTCGGGAAGGAGGAGCGGGCCGCCGTGGACGAGGGTATTAAGCGGGCTGCGGAGGCAGTCTGCGTGATGATGACCGAGGGCCCTGACGCGGCCATGAATCGCTATAATCAGAAACAGACAGTAAAGGAATAGAAGATCATGGATACATTACTCCAGCCGCTTAAGGACTTGGCGGAATTTGAAGAGGTAAAAGAGCTCCAGGGCAAGAGAAAGGGGCTTGTGGCGGTATCGGGCTGCGTGGAATCCCAGAAGGCCCATCTGCTGGCAGGACTGTCCCGGGACAGCTCCCACGTGCTGATTCTGGCGGAAAATGATTTAAAAGCAAAGGAACTTTACGAGGACTTCCGGATGTATAATTCGGAAGTCCTGCTGTACCCTGCCAAAGATTTGATGTTTTATCAGGCGGATATCCAGGGAAATCTGCTGACCCGACAGAGAATTCGGGTGCTGAAGGCCCTCCTGGAGGGGGAGCGGGCCCTGGTGATCACCAGCCTGGGAAGCTGCATGGAGTATCTTGTTCCCCTGGAAGCCATAAGGAAGAGTATTCTCACCTTCAGAAATGACAGTGAAATTGACCTGGACTGGCTGAAAAGACGGCTGGTGGAGCTGGGCTATGAGCGCAGCTATCAGGTGGAGACCGCCGGACAGTTTTCCATCCGGGGCGGAATTATTGATATTTTTCCGCTGACGGAGGAGAACCCCTGGCGCATTGAGCTGTGGGGGGAGGAGATCGACTCTATCCGCAGCTTTGACGTGGAGAGCCAGCGATCCATTGAAAATCTGGAGGAAATTTCCATTTATCCCGCCACGGAGATGGCGCTGGATGCGGAGAAAATCCAGAAGGGATTAAAGGCTGTGGAGAAGGAGGCTAAGGTCTGTGTGGGAAAGCTCCGGGGAGAATTTCTCACGGAGGAGGCGGCCCGGCTCTCCCGCAGTGTGGAGGAGCTGAAGGAATCGCTTCAGGAGTTTGAAAACTTCGCCGGGGCGGAGCACTATATCCATTATTTCTACAGCAAAACCGTGTCCCTGCTGGACTATTTCCCGGAGGATACAAAAATTTACCTGGATGAGCCCGCCAGGATTTTGGAGACCGCCGGGGCCATGGAGGCGGAATTTCAGGAGAGTATGGTGCACCGGCTGGAGAAGGGGTATCTGCTGCCAGGACAGACGAAGCTGCTGCGAAGCAGCCGGGAAACCATACATCAGCTGGATAAGCGGGGCTGCGTCAGTCTGTCCACCATGGAGCCCCGGCTCCCCGGCTGGCCTGTGGCCCGCCATCTGCAGATGATGTCCCGGTCGGTGAACGGCTATAACAATAGCTTTGAGCTGCTAGTGAAGGATTTGCAGCGGTGGAAGCGGGAGGGGTACCGGGTGGTGCTGCTGTCCGGCTCCAGGACCAGGGCTGCCCGGCTGGCGGAGGATCTGCGCCAGGAGGGCTTAAACAGTTTCACCACAGAGGATGAGAACCGTCTGCTGCAGCCCGGGGAGATTCTGGTGCGCTTCGGCCACGCTCACCGGGGCTTTGAGTACCCCATGATTCAGTTTGTGGTGATCACGGAGAGCGATATTTTCGGAAAAGAAAAGAAAAAGCGAAGGAAGCGCACGGAGTACAGTGGCCAGAAGATTCAGAGCTTCTCCGAGCTCTCCGTGGGGGACTATGTGGTTCACGAAAACCATGGCCTGGGCATATACCGGGGCATCGAGAAGGTGACCGTGGATAAGGTGGTCAAGGATTACATGAAGATTGAGTACTCCGGGGGAAGCAACCTGTATATCCTGGCTACCCAGCTGGATCTGCTGCAGAAATACGCCGGGGCCGACGCCAAGAAGCCTAAGCTCAACAAGCTGGGGGGCCAGGAGTGGAAGAAGACCCGCACCCGGGTAAAGGGGGCGGTGCAGAATATTGCCAAGGATCTGGTGGCCCTCTACGCGGCCCGCCAGGATCAGGAGGGCTTTGTCTACGGCCCCGACACTGTGTGGCAGAAGGAATTTGAGGAGATGTTCCCCTACGATGAGACGGAGGATCAGCTGCTGGCCATCGACGCAGTGAAGCGGGACATGGAGAGCAGGAAGATCATGGACCGCCTGGTCTGCGGGGACGTGGGCTTCGGCAAGACGGAGATCGCCATCCGGGCGGCCTTCAAGGCGGTGCAGGAGAATAAGCAGGTGGTCTACCTGGTGCCCACTACCATTTTGGCCCAGCAGCACTATAACACCTTTGTGCAGCGGATGAAGGAATTTCCCGTGCGGGTGGACCTTCTGTGCCGGTTTCGCACCTCGGCGGAGCAGAAGAAAACCATCGAGGATCTGAAGAAGGGCTGGGTGGACATCGTCATCGGCACCCACCGGGTACTCTCCCAGGATGTGCAGTTTAAGGATCTGGGGCTTCTGATCATCGACGAGGAGCAGCGGTTCGGCGTCACCCACAAGGAAAAGATCAAGAAGCTTCGGGAGAATGTGGATGTATTGACCCTGACGGCCACCCCCATTCCCAGAACCCTGCACATGAGTCTCATCGGAATCCGGGATATGAGCGTGCTGGAGGAGGCTCCCCAGGATCGGGTGCCCATCCAGACCTATGTGATGGAGTATCAGGAGGAGATGGTTCGGGAGGCCATCAGCCGGGAGATGGCCCGGGGCGGTCAGGTGTACTATGTGTATAACCGGGTAAATGACATTGACGAGGTGACCAACCGGATAGCCAAGCTGGTGCCGGAGGCCAACGTGGCCTTTGCCCACGGGCAGATGAGCGAGCGACAGCTGGAAAAGATTATGTATCATTTTATCAACGGGGAGATTGACGTGTTGGTGTCCACCACCATCATTGAGACGGGGCTGGACATTTCCAACGTAAACACCATCATCATCCACGATGCGGATCAGATGGGCCTCTCCCAGCTATACCAGCTGCGGGGCCGGGTGGGACGATCCAACCGCACCTCCTACGCCTTCCTCATGTACCGCAGGAACAAGATGTTAAAGGAGGTGGCGGAGAAGCGTCTCCACGCCATCCGGGAATTTACGGAGCTGGGAAGCGGGTTCAAGATCGCCATGCGGGATCTGGAGATCCGGGGCGCCGGAAATCTGCTGGGGGCCGAGCAGCACGGCCACATGGAGGCCGTGGGCTACGACCTCTACTGCAAGATGCTTAACGAGGCCGTGAAGGAGGCCAAGGGCGTGAAGCAGCAGGAGAGCTTTGAGACCACCGTAGACCTGAATGTGGACGCCTACATCCCCGGCGGCTACATTCCCAACGAGTTCCAGAAGCTGGATATCTACAAGCGGATTGCGGGCATCGAGAACCAGGAAGAGTATGAGGATATGCTGGAGGAGCTCATGGACCGCTTTGGAGAGCCCCCCAAGGCCGTGCAGAATCTGTTGGCCATCGCTGCCCTGAAGGCCATGGCCCATCGGCTGTATGTGACGGAGGTGAAGCAGCTGGGCGAGGAGTTCCGGCTGACCATGCACGAGCGGGCCCAGGTGAACCCGGCGGCCATTCCGCGGCTCCTCAAGCAGTACGGGGAGGAGCTTACTTTCCGGGCGGAGGGAATTCCCTTCTTCTTATACCGCCCCAGAAAACGGCGCCCTAAGGACATTCTGCCAGTGCTGGAGAAGGTCAGAGAGCTGCTGGAAAATATGGGGATATTAGTGGAAGATACAGAGAAGACATCGTAGAAGGGGTGTACGCAGCAAACAGGGCTGCCGCAGGATCATTTTGAACCGCTCCCCGTCAAGTAGACAGTGAAAAAAATATAAGTTTTTCTGCCAGTCGGCTTTGCCTGCTGGCAGTTTTTATGCTACCTGTAAATAGCTTTCATGCTTTTCCGTTGGGGTCATTACTCC
>DVHU01000050.1 GCA_018711815.1 Candidatus Egerieimonas intestinavium | reverse complement strand
GATGCTGGCTGCGGCGGCTCCCACTCCGTAGAGGAAGGACTCACAGACAAAGTATCCGCCCGCCACCAGGCAGATATCAATGATGCCTCCCAGGATGACTCCCGCATACTGGCGCTTTCCTTTACCGGCCATCTTCTGGAAGGCCAGCGCGGACAGAAGAGCCACCAGGCCCTTGATGACCAGGGTGATGGGCACATAGATGAAGTAGCCTCCCAGCAGATCAGACAGGGCGGAACCCGCGCCTCCCGCCAGAAAACCGCCGGCGGGGCCCAGGATGATTCCCGAGAGAATTACCAGGGCATCCCCAGGGTGGATATAGCCGCCGGTTCCCGGGGTGGGGATGCGGATGCTCATGGTGGCTGCGCAGGTGAGGGCGGTCAGAAGGGCAGTCATTACTATTTTTTTCACATTTGATTTCATAAAAAAGCCTCCTTACTTTTTGTCAGATAATAAAGAAATCATCGTTAGTCTCTATTATATGGATAGATGGCATGGTTTAAATAGCCATTTTGACAAAAAATAAGCAGGCCAGTTTTAGTTTTGCTTTTTGCGCTTTTTTACACATTCTGTAAGCAAATATTCGATTTGACCGTTGATGGAGCGGAAATCATCCTCTGCCCACTGGGCCAGCTCGCTGTACAGAGAAGCGGACAGACGCAGAGGAATCTGTTTTTTCGCTTTTTCCTTGGGCTTTTGTTCGGCCAACTGTCCACCTTCTTTCTTGATCTCGCCGCCGGGACACCTAGAGTCGGGGCCCGGCGGTGATGGGATAAATCATTAATAGATTGAGCCGCTGTTGACGATGGGCTGGGCGTCCTTGTTGCCGCAGAGAACTACCAGCAGGTTGCTGACCATGGCGGCTTTGCGCTCCTCGTCCAGCTCCACGATATCATTTTCCGAGAGCTGCTGCAGAGCCATCTGTACCATGCTGACGGCGCCCTCCACGATCTTCTGGCGGGCATCAATGATGGCGGCCGCCTGCTGGCGCTGGAGCATGGCGGAGGCAATCTCCGGGGCGTAGGCCAGGCGGGTGATGCGCACATCCAAAATCTCGATGCCGGCCTCCAGTACCTTGCTCTGAAGCTCCTCCTGCATCAGGTCGGCGATCTCCTGGGTGCTGCCCCGGAGAGACTTCTCATCCCCGCCGTCGCTGGTGTCGTAAGGGTAGCTGCGGGCGGCGTTCCTGGTGACGGCGTCGCACTGGATGGACAGGTACTCCTGAAAATTTTCCACATTCAGCACGGCCTTGGTGGCGTTTTGTACCTTCCAGATGACCACAGTCCCGATCTCAATGGGATTTCCCAGCTCGTCGTTTACCTTCTGCTGCTGGTTATTTAGAGTCATGGCCTTCAGAGAGACCTTCTTCTTGCTGGAGATCTGGGTGGTCTCCGCCGCATCCTTCTTACCGGCGCTCATGGCTTCCTTGAAGTTGATCTCAGCCTTCTTCTCAGCGGTGGGATTGATGGCGGAGCAGAAAGGATTTACCCAGTAAAAGCCCGGCTGATAAAAGGTTCCATAGTACTTTCCGAAAAGGGTCAGCACCAGAGCCTCGTTGGGGTGAATGATCTTCAGACCGCCCAGTAGGATACAGCCGGCGATGATAAGAATGACGCCCAGGGTGATGGACAGCCCCAGAAGAAGGGGGAAGGATACGGTCTCTCCGTCCACGGCGGCCACAGGCCCCAGGATGCAGACAGCGATGCCCAGAATCAACACCAGAAAGGAGAACAGCATCATGGCCATTCCCGATTTTCCCTTCAGCAGCTTTTCCTCAGTCTGTTTCTTCTCTTCCATAAAATCCATACCTCCTTAAGTGGTATATAATGATATTAAAATGATATCATTATAATATACCGGAAGAGAAGAACTGTCAATAGAAAAGCTAAAGATTTCAGAACTCGCCAGGGCCGAAGGTTGCGGGGCCGGGGCGGCCTGTGATAAGATAGCAGGAAGAAAGGGGGAGAACTATGGACGGCAGAGAGCTGGAGCTTTATCTTCACATTCCTTTTTGTATTCGCAAGTGCGCGTACTGTGATTTCCTCTCCTGGGCGGCTTCTTCTGAAAAGCAGAGGGAGTATGTGGAGGCGCTGAAGCGGGAAATCCGCGCCTGGGGAGAGACTGGAGAGTACCGGGTGACCTCTGTGTTTTTCGGGGGAGGGACGCCCTCTGTTTTGCCGGGAGAGTGGCTGTGGGAGCTGATGGAGGAGGTTAGGGAGGCCTTTTCTCTGGAGACCGCGGCGGAGATTTCTCTGGAGGCTAACCCGGGAACCCTGGACATGGGGAAGCTGAGGGCCTACCGGCAGGCGGGGATAAACCGTGTCAGCTTAGGGTGCCAGTCTGCCAGGGACGAGGAGCTGGCCCTCCTGGGACGGATTCATACTTATGAGGAGTTCCTGGAGAGCTATGAACTGGTGCGCCGGGCGGGCTTTTCTAATGTCAATGTGGATTTGATGTCCGGACTTCCGGGGCAGAGGGTGAGGGACTGGGAGGAGAGCCTGGAAAAGATCGCGGCCCTGGGCCCGGAGCACATTTCTGCCTACAGTCTCATTGTGGAGGAGGGGACGCCCTTCGCCTCCATGGAGTTGGAGCTGCCCTCCGAGGAGGAAGAGCGGCTGATGTACCAGCGCACCGGGGAGGTACTGGGAGCCTGGGGCTACGGCCAGTATGAGATCTCCAACTACGCCAAGCCGGGCTTTGCCTGCCGCCACAATGTGGGCTACTGGAAGCGCAGCCCCTATCTGGGCCTGGGGCTGGGGGCGGCCTCCCTCCTGGGGGAGTGCCGCTGGAACAACACTTCCTCCCTGGAAGCGTATTTGGCCGGCAGCGGACAGCCGGAGAGTATCCGGGAGAACTGGGAGCGGCTGGGAAGGAAAGAGCAGATGGAGGAATTTTGCTTCCTGGGCCTGCGGATGACGGAGGGCATTGACCGGGAGGAATTTCAGCGGCTCTTCGGCCGCTCCTTCCAGGAGGTCTATGGCCCGGTGGTTCAGCGGTATAAAACTATGGGCCTGCTGCAGGAGAGCCAGGGGCGCGTGTCCCTGACCAGTTCTGGAATCTCTGTCAGCAACCGGATCATGGCGGATTTTCTTCTGGAGGAAGAGCAGGCGGGAGCGGGGATGCCCAAATCCCGATGAATATAAGAACTCCGTAAGGAATCATTAAGGTTTTCCTGCGGAGTTCTTCCTTTTTCCCTGATATAGTAAAAGAAAATCGAGGACGGGCCTAAGGGGAGCTGCGGCCCGGTGCCTGGGGAGGAAGGAGAACAGAATGAAAAGGAGAGTAAAATGGGCGGCGCTGGCCCTGATTGTCTGTGCAGCGGTGGGGACGGCCGGTGTGCTGTGGCTGAAACCGGACTGGAGATTTCTGCTGGCGCAGCAGGTCCAGGGGATCTTTAGCCGCCTGGATCTGGAGGAACTGGATTGGCCGGGGGAAAAGCTGCGGGTGGAAAGCGTGGATGGGCTGAAGGAGGAGGCCGGGGAATCCCAGGCACTGCTGCTGGTCAATGAGTCCCATCCGGTGCCGGAGAATTTTAAGCCTGACCTGGAGGAATATAAGGACAGCGGCGTCCTGATGCAGCGGGAGGTGCTGGAGAGCTATGAGGCCCTGGCGGAGGCGGTGAAAAAGGAGTGCGGGGAGCAGCTTTTTGTCAAGAGCAGTTACCGGGATCGGGAGGATCAGCAGGAGGAGTATGAGGCGGATCCGGTGGTGGCGGCGGTGCCGGGAACCAGCGAGCACGAGACCGGGCTGGCTCTGGATGTGTATGTGGCCGGGTATGCAGGGTACGGTTTTTTGAAGTCTGAGGCTGGCCAGTACGTGAACAGCCACTGCTGGGAGTACGGCTTTATCATCCGCTATCCCCTGGGAAGCCAGGAGGAGACGGGAATTCCCTTTGAGCCCTGGCACCTGAGGTATGTGGGCAAGCCCCATGCAGAGATCATAGAGAAAAATGGCTGGACCCTGGAGGAATACCTAAATCGGTTGGAGCTGGGAGAGCTGTATCAGGTGGGGGAATGCTTTGTGTCCAGGCAGCAGCTGGGAGGGCTGACGCTTCCGGCTGGGGCCGGGGATGTTATGGTCAGCGCTGATAACTGCGGAAACTGTGTGGTGTGGGGGCGGCTGGCGGATGGTAAATGAAGCTGAAGGTGACAGATAAGACGGAGGCGCCGTGAATACCCCTTGATTCTTTCTCTTGTTTATGGGTATAATAATATCAAATCAGAATTTAGTAAATCCAGATTTGATAAAAGGAGAGATGGTATGTTTATCGGCAGAGAAAGGGAGCTTAAATTTCTTGAAGATAAGTACACGGAAAAAAAGGGGCAGCTTATTGTCCTTTACGGCAGAAGGCGAGTGGGTAAAACTGAGACGCTCCGGGAATTCTGTAAGGATAAGCCCCACATCTTTTTCTCCTGCACACAAACCACCGGCAGAGTGCAGCTGGCTAAATTTTCAGCGCGGATTTTAAAGGAGGATATTCCCGCAAGGCAATACGTCTCTGAATTTGCGGATTGGGAAAAAGCCTTCCGCGCAATTCTCGACCTGCCCTACGGCGACAGGAAAAAGCTGATCGTCATTGATGAGTTCCCCTATATGTGCAGAGGGGATAAAAGTATTCCCTCTATTTTGCAGAATCTTTGGGATACGGCATTTAAGGACAGTAATGTAATGATTATTCTCTGCGGCAGTGCCATGAGCTTTATGGAAAAAGAGCTGCTTGCAGAAAAAAATCCCTTATACGGCAGAGCGACGGGGATTTACAAAATGAATAAGATGGGATTTTATGACGCTGCAAGATTTTTCCCCGGTTATTCGGCAAGGGATAAGGTGCTTACCTATGCGGTGCTTGGCGGCATTCCCCACTATCTCAATCAGTTCAGCCCTGAGCTTTCCGTGGAGGAAAACATTAAACGCAATATTTTGACCAAAGGTTCGGTACTTTACAGCGAAGTGGACTTCCTGCTTCATCAGGAGCTTCGTGAGACTCCGATTTATAACTCGATTATCGAGGCGGTGGCCCTGGGCAATACAAGGCTGAACGACATAAGCCAGAAATCCCTTGTGGAGAACACATCCAAGACCAGCGTATATCTGAAGAATCTGATGGAGCTTGGCATTGTGGAGCGTGAATTTTCTGTGGACGCAGGAGAGAAGGAGAAAGCCAATACAGCCAGGGGCACTTATCGTCTGACGGACAATTTCTTCCGCTTTTGGTATGCCTTTGGATTTGCAAATCTCTCACAGCTGGAGGACGGAGATACGGACGGCGTTTATGAATATCTTGTAGGGCCTGCTTTGCACGAGTTCGCCTCACTGGCTTTTGAAGATGTCTGCAGGGAATATGTGCGGGAGCTTCAGAAGAAAAACGAGCTGCCGTTCCGCTATGCCAAAATGGGGCGCTGGACGGGAAAAACCACCACCGTGCGCGGCAGAGAAGCGGAAAATAGAATAGCGGAAACGGAGATTGATATACTTGCCATCAGCAGGGGGGCAAAAGAGTACTTAGTCGGAGAGTGCAAATTCAAAGGCAGCGCGTTTTCCTACTCCGAATACCTTGACACTGCGGCAAAGCTTGCCCCGTTAAGAGAAAAAGCAAAGTTTTACTATGCTTTGTTTTCGGAATCCGGCTTTGACGATAGGATTATCGCAGAAGCCCAGACAAAAGAGGAGCTTAGTCTTTTTGATTTAGAAACTATTGTAAACTTGAATAGGTGATCAGTGGTATAAGATGATTTCCCTGTGGTTGATTTTTCGTTGAAAGATCAACCACAAATCTTTTGTCAGTTGATTTTGTTAACTGCTATAATCAGTGACAAGAAGGAGGGATAACATGAAGGCTGTTGAGACAGAAAATTTATCCAAAATATATACCGGAGGGAAAAGGGCGGTGGATGGGCTGAATCTGTCCCTGGAGCCCGGGGAGGTCTTTGGCTTTCTGGGGCCCAACGGGGCCGGCAAGACCACCACGGTGAAGCTGCTTAACGGGATGCTCACCCCCACGGAGGGGAGCTGCCGGGTATTTGGGCGGGATCCGGCCCGGGAGCCGGAGAAAATTCATGCCCTGGCTGGAGTGGTGACGGAACACGCCCAGATGTACGATAAGCTGACGGGAATGGAAAACCTGCTGTTTTACGGCGCGGTGTTTGGCCTGGAGCCGGGAAAGTGCAGGAAGAGAGCAGAGGCTCTGCTGGAGGAGCTGGAGCTGGGGGAGGCTGCCGGCCGGCGCCTGGAGTCCTACTCCACGGGTATGCGCCAGCGGCTCTCCCTGGCCCGGGCGCTGCTCCACCGGCCCCGGGTGTTATTCCTGGACGAGCCCACCTCCGGCCTTGACCCGGAGAGCGCCCAGAGGGTAAACAGCCTGATCGGTCGGCTGGCCCGGGAGGAGGAGGTAACGGTATTTCTCTGCACGCACCAGCTGCGCTATGCCCAGGAGCTCTGTACCCGCTATGGTCTCATTGAGCGGGGACAGCTGCTGGCGGCGGGAAGCCTGCAGCAGCTGAGAGATCAGGTGTCCTCCGGGGTGACTCTCCGGCTTCGGGGCAAGCATTTTCCCCGGGAGTTGGCAAAGAATCGGGAGGGAGAAGAGGTTTATACGCTGCGGGTTCAGAATGAGGAAGAAATTCCTCGGATTGTCCGGAAAATCGTGGAGGCCGGGGGAGATATCTATCACGTGTCTGCCAGACGACTCTCCTTGGAGGAGATCTATTTTGCGCTGACAGCCAAGGGAAAGGAGGAATCTTTATGAGACAGGCTATGGGAGCGGTGATAAGAAAGGATCTGCGGGCGATCACCGCCAATAAAAGGCTGCTTATTCCTATGCTGGCGGTGCCCCTGGTGCTGACCGTGTTTGTCCCCTCAATCTTTCTGCTTGTCCTGCATTTTATGCCGGAGGAGACCGGGGATATGCAGAGGCTGCTGCAGCTGCTGCCGGACTCCCTGCGGGAGGGCAGCCTGGAGCAGCTGGCGGTAAATACGCTGATGAACTACATCATGCCAGTATTTTTCCTGGTTATTCCCATTATGGCTTCTTCCATCATGGCGGCCAGCTCCTTTGTGGGCGAGAAGGAAAAGCATACGCTGGAGACGCTGCTGTACAGTCCTCTTTCCCTGGGGCAGATTTTTCAGGCTAAGGTTCTGGCGTCCTTTTGCATGAGTATGCTGGTATCCTTCCTCTCCTTTGGGGCGATGCTGCTGGTGGTGGAGGGGGAAGCCTTTGGACTGCTGGGGATCCTCCTGGTGCCTGCGCCCAGCTGGCTGGCTGTACTGTTTTTGGTGTCTCCGGGGCTGACGCTGCTGGCTGTGACTCTGATCGTCCGGGGCTCTGCCAAGGCCCAGACTGTGGAGGAGGCCCAGCAGGGGGCGGTTTTTCTGGTGCTGCCGGTGTTATTGCTGCTGGTGGGGCAGTTTACCGGTTTCCTGCTGGTGAGTCTCTGGATACTGCTGGGGCTGGGGGCGGCGCTGCTTCTGCTGGGCGTGGCGCTGCTGAAACGTTCCCTGGGCAGATGGCAGTATGAGAGACTTCTTCAGTGACAGAATAAGGGGTTGGCGCATATACCGAGATATTCGCTGATTGCGCCAACCCCTTTTGCGTGTTAAGGGAGGTTTTTGAAAAAGCCGGAGTATTTTTCTTTAATACAGGTTGACAAGTGATATATACTGTTATATACTGTTTACAGAACAGGAGGAACAGTATGAGAATTATTATCAACAACGCATCCCAGCAGCCCATCTATGAGCAGATTGTGGATCAGATCAAATCCCTGATTCTGAGCAAGGAGCTGCAGGAGCATCAGGCTCTGCCTTCTGTTCGGGCTCTGTCAAAGGAACTGAAGATCAGCGCGCTGACGGTGAAAAAAGCCTACGATTATCTGGAGTCAGAAGGATTTATCGTTACCGTGCACGGAAAGGGCAGCTATGTCGCCAGCACCAATCAGGAGCTTTTGATGGAGGAACACCGCAAAGAGGTAGAAGCCGATTTAGAACTGGCCATTCTGAAGGGCAGGCGCTGCGGAATGAGTGCGGAGGAAATCCGTGAGTTGTTCAACTTGATTTTGGAGGAAGAATGATGTTGCTTCGGGTAAAAAATTTGCAGAAACAGTATCCGCAATTTCAGCTCAACTGCTCCCTGGAGGTTTCACCAGGCCGAATCGTGGGCCTGGTGGGCCAGAATGGCGCGGGAAAGAGTACCACCTTCAGGGCAGTCCTGGGATTGCTGCGGCCGGATGCGGGAAGCATCCAAGTTTTAGGAAAGGAACCGGAAAAACTTTCCCCTGAAGATAGGAAGAAAATCGGTGTGGTGCTGGCAGACAGCGGCTTTTCAGGGCTTCTCACCCTGGAGCAGGTGAGCAAAATTATGGAAGGGCTCTACGACTGCTTCGACAGAACGGTTTTTATGAAAAAAGCCGGGGAGCTGGGGCTCCCTGACCATAAAGCTATCAAGGAATTTTCCACAGGAATGCGGGCAAAGCTGAAGGTTTTGCTGGCCTTAAGCCACAGGGCCCAGCTGCTTCTTCTGGATGAACCCACGGCGGGGCTGGATGTGGTGGCCAGAAGGGAGCTTTTGGAGCTGCTGCGGGATTTCATGGATGAGGATAACCGGGGAATTTTGATCAGCTCTCATATCTCCACAGATCTTGAAGGCCTCTGCGACGAAATGTATATGATCCACCAGGGAAAGATCGTGCTCTGGGAGGAGACCGATGTGCTGCTGAGCGCCTACGGTATCATCAAAGCGGATACCCGGCAGTATCAGCAACTGGACGCATCCAGGATACTGCGTCGGAAGAAGGAGAGCTACGGCTACAGCTGCCTGACCAGCCACCGTCAGTTCTATCAGGAGAATTATCCCGGGCTGGTGGTGGAGAAGGCCACACTGGACGAGGTTATCGATATGATGATTCGGGGGGAAAAGCTATGAGAGGAATGTTGCGCAAGGACTTTTATTTAATGAAGGAATACCGCAGAATTATCGTCATTGTGGCGATCATGTCCGTAACCTTTTGCTTTACCATGGAAGAGGGGGCCGCTGCCTTTGTCATAGGCTATTCTACGCTGCTGATGGCCATGGCGGTGACCACGGTTATTGCCTATGATCAGGAAAATAAGGGGATGGCTTTTCTGTTCACTCTTCCCATTAACCGGACAGGGTATGTCCGGGAGAAATACCTATTTGGGCTGCTGGTGGGAGGGTTTGGCCTGGTCTACAGCATTGTGCTCACCGCAGCGGTGGATTTTTTGCAGGGGAGAAATCCTCTGCGGCCGGATTTCCTCTGGCTCATCCCTGCCTTTTTAGGCTTCCTTGGGCTGAGTTTGGCGGTGATGATCCCTATACAGCTGAAGTTTGGGGAGCAGAAAGGGCGGGTGGTTCTCATCGTGGCAGTGATGGTGTTGATGCTCCTGGTAACGGGCGGCGCGTCCTTTCTGATAGATTCCGGAATCCTCACAGAAGAAATCCTGAGCCGATTGCTGGCCAGCGGCCTGCTGCCGGCGGTGGGAGCGGTGGTGGTGCTGATGGCTTACGGAATTTCCTATGGCATCAGCATTCACATATTAAATAAGAAAGAATTTTAATTTCCCATTTTGAAAATAAAGTTACAACAAGCGGTTAGTCTTTGCGATTAACCGCTTGTTCTATATCTAGGAAGGAGTGTTTACTCTCGTACCAAAGGGGCATGATTTTTTAAAGCTTATCGCGACACTGGCAGAAAAAAGGGCTGCCAGCCATGAGAGCCAGCAGCCTATTTCAGCTTCAATATATCATTGGGCGTACAGTCCAGATATTCACAGAGTTTTGCGAGAATGGACAGGTCAATCCTTGTAACCTTGTTTTTGCAGTAGTTATTACCCTCTCTTTACAAGAGCACACACGGTCGATAAAGAGTAAATTTTGCGACCTGCTGTGTTACTTTCAATCAGCGTACCACTCGGTACGCTTCATTCAAGTGCCTTGCAGGGCACAAAATTTATCTCTT
>DVHU01000004.1 GCA_018711815.1 Candidatus Egerieimonas intestinavium | reverse complement strand
GCGGATATTCGCTGACGGCGGCCCTCCCTTTTGAGATGCTTACTCCTCCTGGGGAGCTTCCTCCTCCTTGGGCGGCAGGTAAATATGTACCTGCTCGATGCGTTTCTTGGCTACCGCGTCCACCACCAGCTTAATGCCGTCGGGGGTCACGGTGGATTCCCCGGGAGCGGGAAGCCGATCCAGCTGTTCAATGATATAGCCGCCGATGGAATCATAGTCCTCTGACTCCAGATTGGTGTGGAGAATCTCATTGAGATCATCCAGCTTGGCGGAGCCCAGGGCGCGGTATTCCTGGCCGGGCACCAGCTCCGTGAGCATCTCCTCCTCCTCGGCGTCGTACTCGTCGCGGATTTCGCCCACGATTTCCTCCAGCAAATCCTCCAGGGTGATGAGGCCGGCGGTGGCGCCGTACTCGTCCAGTACGATGGCAAAATTGTTGGACTGCTGGCGCATATCCATCAGAAGCTCAGAGGTGCTCTTATGTTCGTAAGTAAAATATGCCTCCCTAAGCAGGCTGCGCAGATCAAAAGGAGACTTGTGCTCCGCCAGCAGAAGATCCTTGACATTGAGCACGCCGATCACGTTGTCGATATCCCCCTCGTAGACCGGATAGCGGGTGTAAGTCTCCTCGCGGATGGTTTTCATCAGGTCCTCCAGGGGGCTTTCCACGTCGATGAAGCACATATCGATCCGGGGAACCATCACATCCTTGGCCTGGGAATCACCGAAATCAAACACGTTGTAAATCATCTGTTTTTCTTCTGTCTCGATGACACCGTCCTCATGGCTCACATCCACGATGGTGCGTAGCTCATTTTCAGTCATGGTGCGGTTCTTGGCGTTGGGGTCAACCCGGGTGATAAAGAGAACAGCCTGGGAAAACTTATTGACCAGGAAAATCACCGGGGTCAAAAGCTTCATCAGAAGATGAATTATCGGGGCGTAGGCCAGAGCCAGCCGGTCAGGATTGATGGTGGCCATGGTCTTGGGGGTAATTTCACCGAAAATCAAAATCAGCAGAGTCAGTACACCTGTGGCGAGCCCCACGGCCTGACTGCCGAACACGCGGGTGGTCAGGGTGGTCATCAGGGCCGATGCGGAAAGATTGACGATGTTATTTCCGATTAGAATGGTACTGAGCATCTTGCCGGAATTTTCCACTACTTTTAATAAGGTTTTGGCCCGCTTGTTGCCTTCGTCTGAAAGGCTCATCATGCGGATACGGTTGCAGGTGGTCAGGGCTGTCTCGGCAGAAGAAAAGAAAGCGGAGAGCCCGATCAGAATAATAATCACCCCAAATTGGGCGACGTCACTGGAATCCAAATAAATTCACTCCTTTTAATATGATATATAAACAGAAATATACAGGATTTCCGGCAGAAATGCAAGGGAAAATAAGTGAAAGGGGAAAAGATGGGGCTGGGGGTGGGCGACAAGATTTAACAATTTTGTAAAAAATTGATTTTAGGGGTGTCGATTTATGGAGAACTATGGTATAATACCTACCAGACCCGTACCAGAACAGCCGAAAGGCTGATTTCAACGTAGAGTGAGGTGTGACAAGTGAAGGAGCGCAAGAAGCTGCGAAAGCCGGGAAAGGCCCTTAGCTTGCTCATGACCCTGACCATGCTGCTGTCTGCCGTGCAGGTACAGGCAGCGCCGGGTACAGAGGAGCAGCTGGAGGGACCGAAAACCATATATCTCAACGGCGATGTGTCTGAGGAAGTTAAGCAGGCGGAGCTGGAAGGATTATATGGGGATCCCGATGACAGTCAGGATAGCGATGGGACTCAGGGAGTTTCCCCGGAGACCCCGGTACATACCTTCGAGAAAGCCGAAAAGCTGGCGGAGGGCTATGGAACCATTTATATCTGCGGAACGGTGACCGTTTCCCAGGATGCTACCTGGTATCTCACAGATGGAGTAATGATTAAGCGGGCCGATTCCTTCGGAGGAACCCTGATCCGGGTAGCCGAGGGAGCCACATTGACTCTGGTAAACAGCAGTCTCTCCCAGGAGGAGATTCAGGTTGCCCCGGGAGGCAGCCTGCAGAAGCTGGCTCCGGAAGAGTATGAGCAGCTGAAGAAGGAGGAAAGTGGCACAGAGGAGCTGGAACCCAGCGTAACGCCGGGGCCGACAGAGACGCCGGAACCCAGCGCGACACCGGAGGCAAGTGTGACGCCGGAGCCCACAGAGACGCCGGAACCCACAGAGACACCGGAACCCAGCGCAGCGCCGGAGCCCACAGAGGCGCCGGAACCCAGCCAGGAGCCGGAGGCCAGCGTAACACCGGAGCCCAGTGAGACACCGGAGGCCAGCGTGACGCCGGAACCCAGCCAGGAACCGGAGGTCACAGAGACGCCGGAACCCAGTGAGGTACCGGAGCCCGGCCAGGAGCCGGAGACCACTCCGCTTCCTGAGGAAGAGCTGACCCCCGAGGAGCAGGCACTGATCTTATCTGGAAGAGGATTGGTGCAGCTGATGGCCTTAAGCGCCCCGGAGGAGGTTTTGCCGACACAGATGCTGCTGGAGGAAACCGAAGAGGAGGATGCCAAGGCCGGAGAGGATACGGCTAAGGCGGACGAGGCCATTCCCGGAGAGGATACCGCGCTGCTGGCAGGAAGAACCATCGCCGGAGGAACCATTTTGGTGGGCGGCGGCGACAGCCTGTATCAGGGCGGCAACAAGGTGCCTGATAAGAATGGAAATACCCAGACTTCCACCGGGTCTCAGGGAAGCTCCCAGACCGGAAGCACTGGCAGCTCCAATAAGGGAAGCTCTTCCAGTACAAGTCAGAGCACATCCAACCGGAGGGACGAGACGCCCACAAAGGTTATTCCTCAGACGGACGATATGAATCCTTCTGCGGTGCCCTTTGTGATTTTGGGCGTAGGCTCTGTGGTTATGCTGGTGGTGTTGGTAATCATGTACTTCATCGTGAAGAAGAAAAAGTAGAGAAAAACCTCTGCCCTTGGGCGGAGGTTTTTCTCGTCCCAAAGCACAGAGGCTTTCGATCAAAGCTTTTGCCGGGGATCAAGTGCCGGAGAGCATCCCGCCCAGCATCCCCCCGCCCAGGCACATGGCGATGGAGGTGAGCAGAGTCTTGGTTCCCGCCAGCCCCCCGGGCTCTAGAATCAGAGAAATTCCCAGGAGGAACAGGAAATAGGCGGCGCCCAGCAGCAGTCCCCAGAGAAATTTCCGGTTTTCCACCTTCCTTCCCAGGAAAAATCCCCCCAGAAAACAGGATAAAATGTACACAGCGACTATGCCCGCGGCCACCTGACCCTCGCCCAGCTCCAGCTTATACAGCAGCACCGCCAGAATCAGCAGGCAGAGCGCTGTCACCAGATAGGCGAAGATCAGAGCTTTTAACAGCTTCATTACATTAGGCATCTGGTTTTTTATTCCTTCCATGGCAATCCCTCCCTTACAGAACCATATGAGAGGGTTGTACCTTTTAGAACAGAAAAATCAGCATCGGGGATTTCTGCCAAGAAACTGAAAAAACTCTTTAAAAACCGGGAGGGTTATGCTATAATGATTGACAGCAAAATTATTTGAGGAGGAAAAGTCATGAAGCATATCAAAACTTTAAATACAAAGAGCTTACAGAATACCCTGAAAAAAGGCGGATGCGGCGAGTGCCAGACTTCCTGCCAGTCCGCATGTAAGACTTCCTGCACAGTGGGAAATCAGACCTGCGAGCATAGCAAATAAGGAGCTGCTATCCGTAATCAGCAAGGGGATGTTGCATTATTCAATATTTTCGTATATTTATGCCTTTGTACTCAGCCTGCGCTCACCTCGAGCCTGTAGTCTCGAGGCTGTGCTCGGCGAATTCGCACAAACTGCATAAATATACGGAGATATTCACTAATTGCAACAGCCCCTTTTCTTTCGTATCTTTTTAAAAAGAAAAATAAACACAAGAGAAAAGGAGCAAGACCGTGATTCATTTATATCAGAATAATGGTTTTAATATGGTCCTGGATGTGAACAGCGGCTCCGTCCACGTGGTGGATGATCTGGTTTACCAGGTGCTCTCCCATATTAATGAAGGGAAAAGCCAGGAGGAGACCCTGCAGCTTTTGGGGGGCGACTACCCGGAGCAGGAGATCCGGGACGCCCTGGGAGAGTGTCAGGAGCTGAAGGAGCAGGGAATGCTGTTTACCCAGGATATCTATGAAAATGCCATCGACCTTTTCAAGGAGCGCCCTGTGGTGGTGAAGGCGCTGTGCCTGCACATTGCCCACGACTGCAATCTGGCCTGCCGCTACTGCTTCGCGGAGGAGGGAGAGTACCACGGCCGCCGGGCCCTGATGTCCTTTGAGGTGGGAAAGAAGGCTTTGGATTTTCTCATCGCCAATTCCGGGAACAGGAAAAACCTGGAGGTAGATTTCTTCGGCGGGGAGCCGTTGATGAATTGGCAGGTGGTAAAGGATCTGGTGGCCTACGGCCGGGAGCAGGAGAAGCTGCACAATAAGCACTTCCGCTTCACCCTCACCACCAACGGCGTGCTGTTAAACGATGAGGTGATGGAGTTCTGCAACCGGGAGATGGACAACGTGGTATTAAGCGTGGACGGCCGCCGGGAGGTTCATGACCGGATGCGCCCCTTCCCCAAGGGAGCCGGGAGCTATGATCTGGTGATTCCCAAGTTCCAGCGATTTGCCGAGAGCCGCCACCAGGAAAAGTATTATGTGCGGGGAACCTTTACCCGCTATAATTTGGACTTCTGCAAGGATGTCATCAGTTTGGCGGATCTGGGCTTTAAGCTGATCTCCATGGAGCCGGTGGTGGCTCCCGAGGAGGCGGACTATGCCATCCGGGAGGAGGATCTTCCCGTTATCTTTGAGCAGTATGACCTGCTGGCCCAGGAGATCATCAAGAGGGAGAAGGAAGGGCGGGGCTTTACCTTCTTCCATTTTATGGTAGATCTCACCGGAGGCCCCTGCGTCTATAAGCGCCTGTCCGGCTGCGGCTCCGGCACGGAGTATCTGGCGGTGACTCCCTGGGGAGATCTGTACCCCTGCCACCAGTTTGTAGGGGAGGAGAAGTTCCTCATGGGAAATGTGGACCAGGGAATCACAACCCCGGAGATTCAGAATACCTTTAAAAACTGCAACGTATACGCCAAGGAGGCCTGCAAAAGCTGCTTCGCCAGATTCTACTGCAGCGGCGGCTGCGCGGCCAACTCCTACAATTTCCACGGAAATATTAACGACGTGTACGAGATTGGCTGTAAGATGCAGCGCAAGCGGATTGAGTGTGCGCTGATGATTAAGGCGGCCCTGGCGGAGGATTAAGACCGCCGGTGAGAGTAAGGAGAGAGAACGATGAAGAAAAGTAAGGCAATACTAGTGCTGGTGGCCACAGCAATTCTGCTGGGACTTTTAGCCTTCACCACGGTGGTGGGCTTTGGCCCCACCGGTACGGGAGCCACCAGGAATATCAAGACGGGCCTGGAGCTGTCCGGCGGCGTCAGCATCACCTATGAGGCCAAGGGGGACGAGGATCCCAGCTCTGAGGAGATGCAGGATACCATCAGCAAGATGCAGAAGCGTGTGGAAAATTACAGCGAGGAGGCCCAGGTGTACCAGGAGGGAAGCCGCCGGATCAGCATTGAGATTCCGGGAGCCACCGACGCCAACGCCATCCTGGAGGAGCTGGGAAAGCCCGGTTCCCTGTATTTTATCCGGGAGAAGGACAGCGAGGGCAATTATAACTACACCTGGAACGGCAGCTCCTACATGCTCTTAAAGGATATCAGCGAGATCCTGGAGGAGGGCTCCGTGGTGCTCACCGGAAGCGATGTGAAGAACGCCCAGGGGGGAAGCCAGCAGACTCAGCAGACGGGAGCCATAGATTATCTGGTTTCCCTGGAGCTCAATGATTCCGGTACGGAGAAGTTCGCTCAGGCCACCGGGGAGGCGGTGGAGAGCGGAGAGACCATCGGTATCTACTATGACGGGCAGATCATCAGCGCCCCCTCTGTGCAGAGCAAGATTGAGAACGGCTCCGCGGTCATCAACAATATGGAGTCTGTGGAGGCGGCCCAGGAGCTGGCGTCCACCATCCGCATCGGCTCCCTGAAGCTGGAGCTGGAGGAAGTGAGCTCCAAGGTGGTGGCGGCCCAGCTGGGCGTGGATGCCATCCGCACCAGCCTCATCGCCGGCGGCATCGGCCTGGCGCTGGTGATCCT
This sequence comes from Candidatus Egerieimonas intestinavium, assembly GCA_018711815.1. Taxonomy (GTDB): domain Bacteria; phylum Bacillota; class Clostridia; order Lachnospirales; family Lachnospiraceae; genus Egerieimonas; species Egerieimonas intestinavium. Next base: position 50,385 of record DVHU01000004.1, on the reverse strand, counting down.
GTTTATGCTGATTGTTTACCGGATTCCCGGCCTGGTGGCAGGTATCTCCCTGCTGATCTACACGGGTCTGGAGCTGGTGATGTTAAATGCCTTTGACCTGACCCTGACCCTGCCGGGTATCGCAGGTATCATTCTGTCCATCGGTATGGCGGTGGACGCCAACGTAATTATCTACGCCCGTATCCAGGAGGAGATCGCCCAGGGACGGGGCGTGCACCTGGCCATCAAGAGCGGCTTTAAGAAGGCTCTGTCCGCCATCCTGGACGGAAATATCACCACCCTGATTGCGGCGGCAGTGCTGGGCCTGATGGGTACCGGTAGCGTCAAGGGCTTTGCCATGACGTTGGCTCTGGGTATCGTGCTGTCCATGTTCACCGCCCTGGTGGTTTCCCGGCTGATCATCAACGCCCTGTACGCCGTGGGCGTCAAGGATGAGAAGTGGTACGGCCGAAAGAAGGAGCGCAAGGCCATTGATTTTCTGGGGAAAAAGAAGGTATTCTTTATCCTTTCCCTGGTACTGGTGCTGCTGGCGCCGGTGGGTATGGGGATCTTTTCCGCCAAGGACGGCAAGGCCTTGAATTACAGCCTGGAGTTTTCCGGCGGTACCTCCACCAGCGTGACCTTCAACGAGGAGCTGAGCCTGGAGGAGATCGACAACCAGGTGAAGCCGGTGGTGCAGGAGATCACCGGGGACGCCAACATTCAGGTGCAGAAGGTAGTGGGCACCACCGAGGCCACCATCAAGACCCGCTCTCTGGATCAGGAGGAGAGGGAGGCCTTAAATCAGGCCCTGGTGGACAATTTCCAGGTGGACGACAGCCTGATCACGGCGGAGAATATTTCCTCCACCATGAGCTCTGAGATGCGGCAGAACGCGGTGATCGCCGTGGTGGCGGCCACCATCTGTATGCTGATTTATATCTGGTTCCGGTTTAAGGATATCCGCTTCGCCTCCAGCGCCGTTCTGGCCCTGGTGCACGACGTGCTGGTGGTGCTGGCCTTCTACGCCCTGTTCCGGGTATCCGTGGGAAATGCCTTTATCGCCTGCATGCTGACGATTGTGGGATACTCCATCAACGCCACCATCGTTATCTTCGACCGTATCCGGGAGAATCTGCAGGGAACCAACAAGAAAAAGGTGGATCTGAAGCAGGTGGTCAATGACAGTATCACCCAGACCCTCACCAGAAGTATCTACACTTCTCTGACTACCTTTATTATGATCGCGGTGCTGTATGTGGTGGGCGTGGCCTCCATCCGGGAGTTTGCCCTGCCCATCATGGTGGGTATCGTCTGCGGAGCCTACTCCTCCGTGTGTATCACCGGCGCGCTGTGGTATGTAATGAAAAGCCGCAGCCAGAAGAAGGCTGAAAAATAAAGAACGAGACAGAAGAATCCCTCCGTTCCGGCGTCGCCGGGGCGGGGGGATTCCTGGCAGGAGGAAACATGGAAAAATGGGTAATATCTGCCAAGCGGGCAGATTTTCAGGAAATAGGAAGGAAGTTTCACATTGACCCGGTGACGGCCCGGCTGATCCGCAACCGGGACGTGGAGGGGGACGCGGCTATCCGGGAATATCTCCACGGGGATCTGCGGCAGCTCCACGATCCGGCGCTGATGAAGGACATGGAGCGGGCTGCGGAGCTTCTGGACGCCCGGATACGGCTGGGAAAGCCTATCCGGATTATCGGGGACTATGACATTGACGGAGTCATGTCCACCTACATACTGCTGCAGGGGCTGCGGGATCTGGGAGCCCGGGTGGACGCCCGGATTCCGGAGCGAATCCGGGACGGCTACGGACTCAACGTGCATCTGATCCAGGAGGCGGTCCGGGACGGCGTCGATACCCTGGTCACCTGCGACAACGGGATTTCCGCCGCGGAGCAGATAGCCCTGGCCAAGGAGGAGGGAATGCTGGTGGTGGTCACAGACCACCATGAGGTGCCCTTCCTGGAGGAGGGAGAGGAGCGCCGGGAGCTGCTGCCCCCAGCGGACGCGGTGGTGGATCCCAAGCGGCAGGAGTGCGGCTATCCCTTTAAGGGACTCTGCGGGGCTGCCGTGGCCTGGAAGCTGGTGTCCATGCTGGAGCGGCTGGCCGGGGAGCCCCCGGAGAAATCCTACCGTTTCCTGGAATTTGTGGCGGCGGCCACCATCGGGGACGTGATGGATTTGGTGGGGGAGAACCGGATTCTGGTCCGGGAGGGCCTAAAGAAGCTGCAGCACACGGAGAACCTGGGGCTGCAGGCACTGATTCGGGCCAACGGCCTGGAGGGAACCATAACCCCCTACCATGTGGGTTTTGTCATCGGGCCCTGCCTGAATGCCGGGGGAAGGCTGGATACAGCCCAGAGGGCTCTGGAGCTGCTTCTGGCCCGGACCCAGGAGGAGGCCGCAGTCCTGGCCGGGGACTTAAAGGCCCTCAATGAGAGCCGCAAGGAGATGACGGCTCAGGGACTTGAGGCGGCGGTGGAGCTGGTGGAGACCACATCCCTGAAGGAGGATAAGGTGCTGGTGGTGTATCTGCCGGACTGCCATGAGAGCCTGGCCGGAATCATCGCCGGCCGGCTTCGGGAGAAATACGGCAAGCCCTCCTTTGTGCTCACCAGAACTGAGGAGGGGGCCAAAGGGTCAGGACGGTCCATAGAAGCATACTCTATGTATGAGGAGCTGAGCAAATGCCGGGAGCTCTTCACCAAGTTTGGAGGGCACCCCATGGCTGCCGGCCTCTCCCTGCCGGAGGAGCAGGTACCCTGGATGCGGCGCCGGCTCAATGAGAATTGTACGCTGACGGAGGAGGATCTGGCGGAAAAGGTTACCATCGACGTGCCCATGCCCATCTCCTATATCCGCCGGGAGCTGGTGGATGAATTTTCCCTGCTGGAGCCCTTCGGCAAGGGCAACAGCCGGCCGGTTTTCGCCCAGAGAGAGCTTACGGTGTTAGGCTGCAGGATTTTTGGCAAAAATAGGAATGTGGTGAAGATGACGGTCAGAGATAATCAGGGCTTTTCCCTGGGGGCGGTGTATTTCGGGGACGCCTCCGCCTTCTGCCAGCGGGCCCAGGAAAATCCCCGGATGGATCTGGTGTATTACCCGTCAGTCAACACCTACCAGGGCAGGGAGAGCCTGCAGCTGGTAATCACCCATTTCCGGTAGAGAAAATCCGGTTTTCCCCGGACCGGGACTTGGGGCGGCAGCCGGGCCCTGCGGCTTCACGGCCACAGATGCAAAACGGCGGCCAACTTGGGAACTGTTTGAGGGAAAATACTTGTATCTGCCCGGGGAAAGGTGCTATACTAGTGGAAAACGTCGAATCCTGTCAAAGGGCGGCCCTGGGGCCCGATTTGCAGGCAGACGTCTGCAGATAGAGTCGGAAAGGGTGTAAGAGATGAAGAAGATAGAAGAATATGTGAGAAGTATTCCGGATTTTCCGGAGCCGGGGATAATTTTCCGGGATGTCACCAGCATCCTGCAGGATGCGGACGGTCTGCGACTGGCGGTGGATTCCATGCAGAAATGCCTGGAGGGAACGGAGGTGGATGTGATCGTGGGAATGGAGTCCCGGGGATTCCTCTTCGGCGTGCCCATCGCCTACAATCTGAACCGTCCCTTCGTGATGGTGCGCAAGCAGGGAAAGCTCCCCTGTGAGACCATATCAAGAACTTATGACCTGGAGTATGGCAGCGCCACCATCGAGATTCACAAGGACGCCATCAAGCCGGGACAGCGGGTGGCCATCATCGACGACCTGATCGCCACCGGCGGCACCGTGGAGGCTGCGGCCAAGATGGTGGAGGAGCTGGGAGGCCAGGTGGTGAAGATCGTATTTTTGATGGAGCTGGCGGGCTTAAAGGGCAGAGAGAAGCTGAAAGGCTACGATGTGTCCTCGGTAATTTCCTACCCGGGAAAGTAAGGTCGGCCGCTCTTAGATAGAAAAAGGGACGAGAAGTGAAAAGCATGGATGAAAAAAGGATAGCGGAACAGGAAAAAAGAAAACATGATATTCAGGCTGTGGAGGCCAGTGTGAAGACCATGGAGGATTTTACCAGCCCTGAGGTGCTGTACGAGACCTTGATTGCGGGAATCCGAAAGTATCATCCCTCCACGGATCTCTCTATGATTGAAAAGGCCTACCGGATCGCCTACGACGCCCACCAGGGCCAGGTGAGAAAGTCCGGGGAGCCTTATATTATTCACCCCCTCTGTGTGGCCATCATCCTGGCGGATCTGGAGCTTGACAAGGAGACCATTGTGGCCGGACTGCTCCACGACGTGGTGGAGGATACGGTGATGACCATCGAGGAGCTGAGCCAGGAGTTCGGGCCGGAGGTGGCCCTGCTGGTGGACGGAGTCACCAAGCTGGGTCAGCTGAATTATTCCGCCGACAAGGTGGAGGTGCAGGCGGAGAACCTGCGGAAAATGTTTCTGGCCATGGCCAAGGATATCCGGGTTATTCTGATCAAGCTGGCGGACCGGCTCCACAACATGCGGACGCTGAAATACATGAAGCCGGAAAAGCAAAAGGAGAAGGCCCGGGAGACCATGGATATTTACGCTCCCATCGCCCAGAGGCTCGGTATCTCCAAGGTAAAGGTGGAGCTGGATGATCTGGCCTTAAAATATCTCCAGCCGGAGGTCTACTATGACCTGGTGGAGAAGGTGGCCTTGAGAAAGAGCGAGCGGGAGCAGTTTGTGGACGCCATCGTGGAGGATGTGAAGAAGCACATTGCGGCGGCCAATATCCAGGCCCAGGTGGACGGCAGAATCAAGCACTTTTTCAGTATTTACAAAAAGATGGTTAACCAGGATAAGACCATCGAGCAGATCTACGATCTCTTTGCGGTGCGGATCATCGTGGAGACAGTGAAGGACTGCTATGCGGCCCTGGGTGTGATCCATGAGATGTATAAGCCCATCCCCGGGCGGTTCAAGGATTACATCGCCATGCCCAAGCCCAATATGTACCAGTCCCTGCACACCACCCTCATCGGTCCCACAGGCCAGCCCTTTGAGATTCAGATCAGAACCTACGAGATGCACCGGACCGCGGAATACGGTATCGCGGCCCACTGGAAATATAAGGAGGCCTCCGACGGGAAGAAATCCCGGGAGGATCAGGAGGAGGAAAAGCTCAACTGGCTGCGGCAGATTCTGGAGTGGCAGAAGGATATGTCCGACAACCGGGAATTTTTAAGCCTCCTGAAAAGCGACCTGGATCTGTTCGCCGAGAGCGTATACTGCTTCTCCCCGGCGGGGGATGTGAAGAACCTTCCGGCGGGCTCCACCACCATAGATTTCGCCTACAGCGTCCACAGCGCCGTGGGAAATAAGATGGTGGGCGCCCGGGTCAACGGCAAGCTGGTGCCCATCGAGTACCAGATCAAGAACGGCGACCGGGTGGAGATTATCACCTCCCAGAATTCCAAGGGACCCAGCCGGGACTGGCTGAAGATTGTCAAGAGCACTCAGGCTAAGAATAAGATCAACCAGTGGTTTAAGCAGGAATTAAAAGAGGACAATATTATTAAGGGCAAGGAGATGCTTGCCCAGTACGCCAAGGCCAAGGGGAAGGTTTTGAGCGAATATACCAAGCCGCCCTACATGGAAGCGGTGATGCACAAGTACAGCTTCCGGGACTGGGATTCCGTGCTGGCGGCCATCGGCCACGGAGGCCTCAAGGAAGGCCAGGTGCTTAACAAGCTGATGGAGGGCTACGATAAGGCCCACAAGAAGGAGATCACCGACGATAAGGTTTTGGAGGCGGTGGGGGAGAATAAGGATAAGCAGCTGCACATCGGAAAGAGCAAGGGCGGCATTGTGGTCCGCGGTATCCACGATGTGGCGGTGCGCTTTGCCAAGTGCTGCAGCCCCATTCCCGGGGACGAGATCGTAGGCTTTGTCACCAGAGGCAGAGGGATCACCATTCACAGGACTGACTGCATCAACATGATTTCTCTGGGTGAGATGGACCGGGCCCGGCTCATCGAGGCCGAGTGGCAGACCCCGGAGAACACCGACAGCGGCCTCTACACGGTGGAGATCAATATCTACGCCCACAACCGCACCGGGCTTTTGGTGGATCTCTCCAAGCTTTTCACCGAGCGCAAAATTGATATTACCTCCCTGAATACCAGGACCAGCAAGCAGGGCATGGCCACCATCAGCGTCTCCTTTGACGTACACAGCGCCGAGGAGCTGCGGGGCCTGATGGAGAAGATCCGCCAGGTGGAGAGCGTGGTGGATATCGAGCGAACCAACGGATAGGACTGAAGGAGTTTTCCATGAAAAAGATGAATATAGTATCTCTGCTTCTGGGGATGGTGCAGACCAACTGCTACCTGCTCCAGAACCAGGAGACAAAAGAGGTGTTAATTGTAGACCCGGCGGATGCTGCGGACAGAATCCAGCAGAAGCTTCGGGAAATGGGGGGGAGGGCTGCGGCCATTCTGCTGACCCACGGCCATTTTGACCATATGATGGCGGCCGGGGAGCTTAAGGAAAGGCTGGAGATCCCCATCTACGCCTGCCGTCAGGAGGAGCGCCTCTTGGCGGACAGCAGTCTGAACCTGTCCGGCAGCTGGGCTTCCCCCTGTACCCTGAGGGCGGATGAGCTGCTGGAGGAAGGCCAGGAGCTTACCCTGGCGGGCTTTTCCTTGCAGGTGCTGCACACTCCGGGACACACGGAAGGGAGCTGCTGCTACTATTTCCCCCAGGAGGATGTGCTGATCTCCGGGGATACGCTCTTTGAGGGCTCCGTGGGTAGGACAGATTTTCCTACGTCCAGCGGAGGGGATATGATGAGAAGCCTGCACCGGCTGCTGGAGGAGCTTCCGGAGGAGACCCGGGTATTCCCCGGCCATGGGGGAGAGACCACAATAGGCTATGAAAAGAGGTATAACCCGTTTGCATAGAATTTTAATCGAGCTGAATGAACACAATTTTGAATATGACGTTTATTCCCTGGTGAGGGCATTTTACCCCAGAAGCGAGGTGCAGGTGCAGCTGGCGGAGGAGGCCCCGGCCGGGGAATCTGATCTTTTGCTGAAAATCACCTATGAGTCGGAGCGGATTCTCCTGGAGATCTGGGAGGAGGGCCTTCAGGAGAGCGTAAGCTTCGCCGACGCGGACTACCGGGGAGACCGCAGGGAGACCAAGAACCGGTTAAAGAGGCTGATCTACAACGCACTGGCCAAGAAAACCGGACGGCAGCTGCCCTGGGGAGATCTGACGGGCATCCGGCCCACCAAAATCCCCATGGGCCTGCTGGAGCAGGGCTGGAAGAATGTGGACATTGCCCGCTATCTGCGGGAGGAGTACCAGGTGAGCCCCCAGAAGGGCGCCCTGGCCATTGCCATCACCAACCGGGAGAAGGCTCTCCTGGATGCCTTTGCCTATCAGAAGGGCTACAGCCTCTACGTGGGAATCCCCTTCTGTCCCTCCATCTGCCTGTACTGTTCCTTCGGTTCCTATCCCCTGGAGCGCTGGAAGCATCTGGTGGAGGATTACCTGGGAGCCCTCCTTAAGGAGCTCACCTTCATCGGGGAGCAGATGAAGGGGCGTCCTCTGCACACCATCTACATAGGCGGGGGGACCCCCACGACATTGGAGCCCCAGCAGCTTCGGCGGCTGCTCTCCCACATTGGCCAGACCTTTGATTTCTCTGACCTGCGGGAGTATACGGTGGAGGCCGGAAGACCTGACAGCATCACCCGGGAGAAGCTTCTGGCCATCCGGGAATTTCCGGTGACCAGAATTTCCATCAATCCCCAGACCATGAACCAGAAGACCCTGGATTTGATCGGGCGAAAGCATACGGTACAGGATATCCGGGACTGCTTTGCCCTGGCCCGGGAGCTTCATTTTGACAACATTAATATGGATCTGATCGTGGGACTTCCCGGGGAGGGGAAGGAGCAGGTGGAGGAAACCCTGGAGCAGGTGCGCGCCCTTAGGCCCGACAGCCTGACGGTCCACTCCCTGGCCCTGAAGCGGGCCACCCGGCTGAATCTCTTTAAGGATGAGTACCAGGAGATTTCCTTCACCAACAGCGGGGAGATCATGGATATGACCCAGGAGACCGCCCGGGAGCTGTCCCTGTGGCCCTATTACCTGTACCGGCAGAAAAATATGGCGGGAAATTTTGAAAACGTAGGTTACGCGGCGGAGGGAAAGGAAGGCCTCTATAATATTCTGATCATGGAGGAAAAGCAGACCATCATGGCCGCGGGAGCGGGGGCCTCCACCAAGTTCGTCTTCCAGCAGGGGGAACGGATTGAGCGGGTGGAGAACGTAAAGGATGTGCCCCAGTACATTGCCCGAATCGACGAGATGCTGGAGAGAAAGCGGGCGGGAATCGAAAAATATCTGTTTTAGGAGTGACTGCAAGGTGGCGGAAAAAGTATATATTAACCGGAAGCATTTCCTGAACTACAGCTTAAAGGAGCAGATCGACCACGGAATCCGGGTCAGCAACCTGGCCTGCCAGGTGGCGCGGCAGCTGGGGCTGGAGAAGAGCCTCTGTCATGAGCTGGCGGTGGCGGGCGTGGTCCACGACATCGGGAAGATCGTCCTGGGATTTGATATCGGGGCGGTGAAAAATCCGCTGGTGGTGGAGGAGATGAAGTACGTGCGGATGCACGCCAGGATCAGTTATGATATTTTGAAGGACCGGGGCTACTCCCCCTTCATTCTGCAGAGTATCCTGCATCACCACGAAAATATGGACGGCAGCGGCTACCCGGATAATCTCCGGGGGGAGGAGATTCCCTACGGGGCCAGAATCCTGAGAGTCTGCGACGTGTATGCAGCCCTGACCTCCGACCGGCCCTACCGCAGCTCCTTTGACAAGGAGACGGCCCTGGAGCTGATGATCGAGGAAGTGAAAAATTTTGACATGAAAGTCTTTTTGGCCTTCCAGCGGCTGGTCCACGAGAAAGAGCTGTAAAGGGTTGCTTTCTAGGGGGCGGGATGTTAAAATTTAGATGACCGAGAAAGAGGTATAGAAATACCGGTTTTCCTACCGGAAAAGAAGCAGAAAGGAGCCAAATATGGCACTGAAAAAGAAACCTGTTACGGGTATGAAGGATATTCTGCCCGCTGAGATGGCGGTGAGGGATTATGTGATCCGCCTGATTAAAGACACTTACGGAACCTTCGGCTTTTCCTCCATGGAGACTCCCTGCGTGGAGCACATTGAGAACCTGTGCAGCAAACAGGGCGGGGAAAATGAAAAGCTGATTTTTAAGATTTTGAAGAGAGGCGAGAAGCTGAAGCTCTCCGAGGCCCAGTGCGAGGGAGATCTGGTGGACGGCGGACTGCGCTATGATCTGACCGTGCCCCTGTCCCGGTATTACTCCAACCATATGAATGAGCTTCCGTCCCCCTTTAAGGCCCTGCAGATGGGCAATGTGTGGCGGGCAGACCGTCCCCAGAGAGGGCGCTTCCGCCAGTTTATGCAGTGCGATATCGACATCCTGGGGGAGCCCACCATTCTGGCGGAGATCGAGCTGATTTTAGCCACCACCACCCTGCTGGGCAAGCTGGATTTTCAGAATTTTACCATCCGCATCAATGACCGCAGGATCCTGAAGGCCATGGCGGCCTACAGCGGATTCCCGGCGGAGAGCTTTGACACGGTATTTATCATCCTGGACAAGATGGATAAGATCGGCCTGGAGGGCGTGGCGGAGGAGCTGGCCAAGGAAGGCTTTGCCCAGCAGGCCATCGACACCTACCTGGGACTCTTCAAGGAGATCACCCCGGATGCCGCCGGCGTGGCCTGGTGCGGGGAGAAGCTCTCCGGCGTCCTGGACAAGAAATATGCGGAGGACCTGCAGACCATCATCAACAGCGTGGACGCAGTGAAGAGCGCTGACTTTAAGATTGCCTTTGACCCCACCCTGGTGCGGGGAATGTCCTACTATACGGGGCCCATCTTTGAGATCGCCATGGATGAGTTCGGGGGCAGTGTGGGCGGCGGCGGCCGTTACGATGAGATGATCGGGAAGTTCACCGGTCAGGACGCCCCGGCCTGCGGATTTTCCATCGGCTTTGAGCGCATTGTCATGCTGCTTCTGGAGAGGGGCTACCAGGTGCCGGGAGCGGAGAAGAGAAAGGCATATCTGATCGAGAAAAATATGCCGGCGGACCGCCTGCTGGAGATCCTGAAGAAGGCGGAGGAAGAGCGCAGGAACGGCTGTCAGGTGAACGTGGCCGTCATGAAGAAGAATAAGAAGTTCCAGAAGGAACAGCTGATGCAGGAAGGCTATCAGGAGTTTGAAGAATTTTTCAAGTGATATGAGGAGGAGAGACATCATGGCAGAATCCATGAAGGGATTAAAGAGAACCTGCCGGTGCGGGGAAGTGACCAAAGAGCAGATCGGAAGCACCGTCACCCTGATGGGGTGGGTTCAGAAGGCTAGAAATAAAGGCGGCATCGTGTTTGTGGACCTGCGGGACCGCTCCGGTATTATGCAGCTGATTTTTGAGAACGGCAGCATTGACCAGGAGGGCTTCGAGCGGGCAGGCCGCCTGCGCAGCGAGTTCGTCATCGCCGTCACCGGCCTGGTGGAGAAGCGGGCGGGGGCGGTCAACGAGAACCTGGCCACCGGGGAGATGGAGGTGCGGGTAAACAGCCTGCGCGTGCTGTCCGAGGCGGAGACGCCGCCCTTCCCCATTGAGGAAAACTCCAAAACCAAGGACGAGATTCGGCTGAAATACCGTTATCTGGATCTGCGCCGTCCGGATCTGCAGAGAAATCTGATTCTCAGAAGCCAGGTGGCCATGCTGACCCGGCAGTTCCTGGCCGGGGAGGGCTTCCTGGAGATTGAGACCCCCATGCTGACCAAGAGCACCCCGGAGGGAGCCAGAGATTACCTGGTGCCCAGCCGGGTTCACCCGGGCAATTTTTACGCCCTGCCCCAGTCCCCGCAGATTTTTAAGCAGCTGTTGATGTGTTCTGGCTATGACCGTTACGTGCAGCTGGCCAGATGTTTCCGGGACGAGGATTTAAGGGCTGACCGTCAGCCGGAGTTTACCCAGATCGACATGGAGCTGGCTTTTGTGGACGTGGATGACGTCATCGACGTCAATGAGCGCCTCCTGGCTTACCTGTGGAAGCAGGTGTTGGGCGTGGAGATTTCCCTGCCCATCCAGAGAATCACCTGGCAGGAGGCCATGGACCGCTTCGGCTCCGATAAGCCGGATATGCGCTTCGGCATGGAGCTTAAGGATGTGTCAGAGGTGGTGAAGGATTGCGGCTTTGCCGTGTTTAAGAACGCCCTGGAGGCCGGCGGCAGCGTCCGCGGCATCAACGCCAAGGGCCAGGGGGCTATGCCCAGAAAGAAGATTGACAAGCTGGTGGATTTCGCCAAGGATTACGGCGCCAAGGGACTGGCTTACGTGTGCGTCAATGAGGACGGCAGCCTGAAGTCCTCCTTCGCCAAGTTCATGACTGAGGAGGAGATGAAGGCTCTGGTGGAGGCCATGGCCGGAGAGCCCGGGGATCTGCTTCTCTTTGCGGCGGATAAGAATAAGGTAGTCTGGGCGGCCCTGGGGGCTCTGCGGCTGGAGCTGGCCCGGCAGATGGATATCCTGGATAAAAACGAGTACCGCTTTGTGTGGGTGACAGAGTTCCCCCTGCTGGAGTGGTCCGAGGAGGAGCAGCGGTTTACGGCCATGCACCATCCCTTCACCATGCCCATGGAGGAGGATCTGCCCTTCCTGGAGAGCGATCCGGGACGGGTGCGGGCCAAGGCTTATGACATCGTGTTAAACGGCACCGAGCTGGGGGGCGGAAGCGTCCGTATCCACCAGAACGATGTGCAGGAGCGCATGTTCGCGGCCCTGGGCTTCACCATGGAGAAAGCCTATGAGCAGTTCGGTTTCCTGCTGAACGCTTTCAAATACGGGGTTCCGCCCCACGCAGGTCTGGCCTACGGCCTGGACCGCATGATCATGCTGATGACCGGCTCTGAGAGCATCCGGGACGTAATCGCCTTCCCCAAGGTGAAGGACGCCTCCTGCCTCATGAGCGAGGCCCCCAACCGGGTAGATGAGAAGCAGCTGCAGGAGCTGTCCCTGGCGGTGCGCCTGCCGGAAGAAGAGTCTGGGGAAGGGGAATAAGCAGCATTCAGACAGGCGGTTCCTGAACTGCCTGAACGGGATAAGGACGTACATTTCCGCCGGCCGGCGGTGATGAATAAAAATTAGGGAGAGGGTTTTTATGGAGAATTTGACAACGAAGAAAATGTGGATCGTAGGGGTATCCGGACAGATCGGAGCGGCTCTGGCTGAGCTTTTGACGGAGAAGGGAATTTCCTTTACCGGAACCGGTCAGGCGGAGGTGGATGTGACCAACGCCGGCCAGGTGATGGCCTTTGCCCAGGAGAATAAGCCGGAGATCATTTTCAACTGTACGGGAATGACCGACGTGGAGCTGTGCGAGCGCAGGCGCGACGAGGCCTTCAAGGTAAACGCTCTGGGCGCCCGGAATCTGAGTATGGTGGCAGCCCAGCTGGGAGCGGTGCTGGTGCAGATTTCCACGGACGACGTGTTTGCCGGAGCAGGACAGGAGGAGCTGACGGAGTTCGACGCCACCATGCCCCGCTCTGTATACGGAAAGTCCAAGCTGGCCGGGGAAACCTTTGTGCGGGATATGGCGCCTAAGTTCCTGATCGTGCGCAGCTCCTGGGTATACGGAAAAGGGGATAACTTCATCGAGCGCGTGCTGAAGATGGCTGGGGAGCACAGCCACCTGAAGATATCCAACACGCAGTTTGCTTCCCCCACCAGCGCTTCCGAGATCGCCAAGACCATCTGGAGACTGCTGGAGGCCGGTGCCTACGGCACCTTCCACATTACCTGCCGGGGTTACTGCAGCCGCTACGAGTTCGCCCAGGAGATCCTGAAGCTGGCGGGCAAGAAGGTAGACCTGCAGCCGGTATTTATGGAGAGCATGGATGCCATGATGCGCCCCGCTTACTCGGTACTGGACAACATGATGCTGCGCATCAGCGGTATTGAGCAGCCCAAGTTCTGGAAGGATGCCCTGAAGGAGTACATGGAGGCCAGAGGGCAGGCATAAAGGAGAAAATTTAGTATGGATTTGCAGGCTTCTGTGCCTGCGGCAGAGAGCCCTGCCAGGAGGCGGGACCGGCCGCGGGCCGCAGAAGCCTTTTGCTTGGAAGGAGACATAATATGGGAACAGTATCTTTAGGGGCATTTTTTATTGTCTGTCCGCTGGTGTTTTTGGCATCCTTTGTGGACGCCATCGCCGGGGGCGGGGGGCTGATCTCCCTGCCGGCCTATCTGCTGGCGGGGGTGCCCATCCACAACGCCATCGCCACCAACAAGCTTTCCTCGGCCACGGGGACGGTGATTTCCACGGTGCGCTACTGCAAAAATGGGTATGTAAACTGGCCGCTGGCTTTTCCGGGGATAGCGGCGGCCCTGGTGGGATCGGTTCTGGGAGCCAACCTGGCCCTGCACGCCAGCGACCGGGTGCTGAAATGGATGCTGATCCTGGTGCTGCCGGTGGTGGCCTTCTATGTGCTCAGGAAGAAGGAAGCTGGGGAGAAGCCGGAAATCCGGCGTATCTCCCGGAGAAGGCTGCTGGCTGTGGTGGTCGTGGCTTCCCTGCTCATCGGCACCTACGACGGATTTTACGGGCCCGGTACCGGCACCTTTCTGCTGCTGGTATTTACGGGCATGGCGGGGATGGATGTAAAAACCGCCTCCGGAAATGTGAAGCTGGTGAACCTGGCTTCCAACTGCTCGGCCCTGGGCACCTTCCTGTTCTCCGGGAATGTGCTGGTGCTGCTGGGCCTGTGCGCCTCGGTTTTCAGTATTCTGGGCCATTACCTGGGCTCCGGCCTGGTGATGAAGAACGGAACAAAGATCGTGCGGCCCATCATCCTGGTGGTGTTAGCTCTGCTCTTTGTGAAAATCCTGGGAGAATCCATTGTATAAAAAACTATTTCATGATATAATAAACAAAAAAATAAAATTTCTTCTCCGGGGAGAAGGCGGAGGAGAGAGAAAGGGTGAAGATATGCTGTACATAGGTGTGGATTTGGGAACCTCCGCAGTGAAGCTGCTGCTGATGGAAGGCAGCGGCAGGATCGTGAAGATTGTCTCCCGGGAATATCCCCTGGCCTTTCCCCATCCGGGCTGGTCAGAGCAGAATCCTGAGGACTGGTGGGAACAGACAGTGGAAGGCATCCGTGAGCTGACTGCGGATTGCGACAAAAGCCAGGTGGCGGGAATCAGCTTTGGCGGGCAGATGCACGGCCTGGTGGTGCTGGATAAAGATGACGCGGTGATTCGCCCGGCCATCCTCTGGAACGACGGCCGCACGGAGAAGGAGACCGACTATCTGAATCAGGTTATCGGAAAGGAAAAGCTCTCCGCTTACACGGCCAATATTGCCTTTACGGGCTTTACGGCCCCCAAGCTTCTGTGGATGCGGGAAAATGAACCGGAAAACTTTGCAAGGATAGAGAAAATTATGCTGCCCAAGGACTACCTGGCCTACAGGCTCACCGGAGTTCACTGCACGGATTACTCCGACGCCTCGGGCATGCTGCTGCTGGACGTGGAGCACAAGTGCTGGTCCCGGGAGATGATGGAGATCTGCGGCGTGCGCCGGGAGCAGCTGCCGGATCTGTACGAGAGCTACGAGACCGTGGGAACCTTAATGCCCCAGGCGGCGGAAGCTTTAGGCCTTCCCGCAGGCTGCCGGGTGGCCGCAGGAGCCGGGGACAACGCGGCGGCGGCCGTGGGTACCGGCACCGTGGGCGAGGGGAAATGCAACATTTCCCTGGGCACCAGCGGCACCATCTTTATCTCCAGCCGCCGCTTCGGCGTGGACAAATCCTACGGCCTTCACGCCTTCGACCATGCGGACGGCTGCTATCACCTGATGGGGTGCATGCTCAGCGCCGCCTCCTGCAACAAATGGTGGATGGATGAGATCATCGGCACCGGCGACTACAGCGGCGAGCAGGCGAAGATTGAAAAGCTGGGAGAAAACCAGGTATTTTTCCTGCCCTACCTGATGGGAGAGCGGTCTCCCCACAACAATCCCCGGGCCCGGGGAACCTTCGTGGGAATGACCATGGACACCAGCCGGGCGGATATGACCCAGGCGGTGCTGGAGGGCGTGGCCTTCGCCATCCGGGACTCCTTTGAGATCGCCAAGGGCCTGGGCATTTCCATCGAGAGAACCAATATCTGCGGCGGCGGGGCCAAGAGTCCCCTGTGGAAGAAGATTGTGGCCAACGTGCTGAACATCAAGGTGGATGTGATCAAATCCGAGGAGGGCCCCGCCCTGGGCGGAGCCATGCTGGCGGCGGTGGCCTGCGGGGAGTACGCTTCCGTGGAGGAGGCCGCGGAAAAGATCGTGGAGATCGTGGACACCCTGGAACCGGAGCCGGAGCTGGCCGCCAAATACGAGGAGCGCTACAGAAAGTTTGCGCAGATTTATCCGGCCATGAAGGGAATTTTTGATCAAATTACGGAATAAGAATGGAGAGCGTAAAAATGGCATATCAGGATCACTACGGCATGTATCTGGAGCAGTTGAAGGAAAAGGTGGAGACAGCCCAAAAATCTCCCAAGACTCTGGTGTTTGGCTACACCAGCAACTATGATGTGGTTTTGCAGTGGGATGTAAAGGCCTACAACGAGATTCTGCGAAAATATCTGAAGGAAGAGCCTCGTATGGAGGAGGGGGACGTCATCGACAGCATGGAGAGCTTCGCCCGCATCACCAGCGATTACCTGATCAAGGGGCTGGGAGGAAGTATTGATGTCACTGAACTGAAGGTCTGCCAGACCTTAAATGAGATCTTCCAGGGGGAGGGGGCCCTGGGGGGGACCTGCGCTCAGGGAGCCGCCGCCCTGGGAAGCCTGGGGATTCCTGTGGTTACCTGTCTCACAGACTGGTCCGGGGAGGTATGCAGCCTTCTGGACAATCCGGGGACCTCGGCGGTGAAGGGGGACAAGATCGTTCCCATTTCTGAGTGCGTGTCCCTGGAGGACGCAGTATTCCATCTGATTCTGCAGTTCCAGAAGGGGGATAAGCTGGAAATCCACGGAAAAACTTATGAGATCCCGGTTTCCAACCGCCTGATTCTCTTCTACGACACCATACATAAATACGTAAGGATTTCCGAGGACTTCTTAAATTACTGGGATACCCGGGCAGACAAGGTCAGCGCATATCTGGCCTCGGGCTTTGACGCCATCATCGACATGGAGGTGATCCGGGAGCGGATGGCTCAGCTGGCTCCGCACCTGGCGATCCTGAAGAAGGAAAATCCCCAGGCCATCCTCTATTTTGAGGGAGCCTACTATATGAATAATAACGTCAAGGAGTATCTCTGTGAGAAGATTGCCCCCTATGCGGATATTTTCGGCATGAACGAGGAGGAGCTGGAGGTACAGATGCAGAAGGAGGGGAAGGAGTTCTCCAAGAACAGCTTGCCCTCTGTGCTGGAGGCCCTGCGGGTGCTGCTGAAGAAGTATCCCATCCAGGGAATCGTGCTGCACACCAAGGACTACGCCATGTATTTTGGCCGCGAACTTCCGGGCATTGACATGGAGCAGGGACTCACCATCGGAAATCTTATGTCCGGCACCCGGGCCCGGCTGGGCAAATACGGAACTCTGGAAGAACTGGAGGAGAGCCGGGGCTGCATGGAGCTCAGCAAGGACGGCCTGGCCTTTGCGGCGGAGCTGGAGGAGCTGGCGCCGCCGGAGTATGTGCGCCTTGTGCCCTCCAGATACCTGGAGAATCCCAAGTATACCATCGGCCTGGGGGATACCTTTGTGGCCGGGGTGCACACCTGCTTTATTCGCTGAGAAAATCAGAAAACAGGGTGTAAAAAACAGAATACACAGTTATATTTTGAAGGCTGCCGCCATAAGAAAGTAAATCGCGGCAGCCTTTTTGCGCCTAAAAGGGGGAGAATTTGATGCCGTGAAATAATATTTTATTAGATTGTCGGCAAAATGAAAAATTTAGGAGGGCAAAAAAATCAAAATAATTAAATAAAAGCTAATTAAAGCACAAAAAACATGGGTAAAATTTGTGAAATATGCACAATGCCTTGAAATAAATGTAAAAAATTATTTTATATCATATTGACGAACAAAGAAAATCCTGTTATAATTTTTCTCAAGTAAGGAAATTAAGAAAGATTATTTCTTAACACCAAAAAACGAAGACAACGACCATAACTATAGAAGAAGAGGAAAATAAATGGCATATATTTGTGGGGTTGATTTGGGGACATCCAGTCTGAAAACACTGCTGATGGATGAGGAAGGACAAGTAAAGGGAGTGTGCGCGAAAGCTTATCAGTTCGCCTCACCCCAGGGCGGCTTTGCGGAGCATGATCCCAGCGAATGGTGGGAAGCTTGCTGCAGCACCATCAAGGGTGTGCTTAAGGAGAGCGGCGTTTCCCCGGATCAGGTGGCGGGAGTCAGCTTCTCCGGACAGATGCACGGGGCTGTGCTCCTGGATGAGTCCTACCAGGTGATTCGCCCGGCGATCCTCCACTGCGACGCCCGCTCTGCGGAGCAGGTACAGTGGATGAAGGAGACTCTGGGTGAGGAGCATGTCCGCCAGTGGGTGATGAACCCGGTTTACACCGGTTTTCTTCTTCCCTCCCTTTTGTGGGTACGGCAGCATGAGCCGGAGAATTATAAGCGGGTGAGACATGTCTGTCTTCCCAAGGATTATCTGAAATTCAGAATGAGCGGAGAGCTTTCCACGGATTACTCCGATGCTTCCGCCACATTGGCTTTTGATATTGTAAATGGATGCTGGTCCAGGGAGATCCTGGAGGCCGTGGGGGTACCCCGGGAGATCTTTCCCCGGTGCTGCAACACGGCGGAGGCGGCGGGTACGGTCTGTGCCCAGGCTTCCCGGGAGACAGGACTGACTGCCAGGACGGCGGTGGTGGCCGGAGGCGGCGACCAGGTGATGCAGAGCATCGGGAACGGTGCCATCCATCCGGGCATGGCCACAGCCAACATCGGCACCAGCGGACAGGTATCCTTCCAAAGCGACAGGCCGGCGATGAACCCGGCGCTTTCCACTAACACCTTCTGCGGATATGAGAAAGGCCGCTGGTTTACCATGGGGGCCATCATGAACGCGGGACTATCACTTAAGTGGTTTAACAGCCTGTTTGAGACAGCTGATTATAACCAGATAAATGCACAGGTTGCAAAAGTCAGACCGGGAAGTGACGGAGTGATCTTTCTCCCTTACCTCAACGGAGAGAGAACTCCCCATGTGAATCCCAATCTGAGCGGGATGTTTCTGGGGGTGAACCTGAATACGGGACGGCCGCAGATGACCCGGGCGGTGATGGAGGGAGTTGCATACGCGCTCTATCAGTGCATCGAGATCTGCGGGGAACTGGGACTTCAGGCGGACAGCATGATTGCCTCGGGCGGCGGCGCCCGGAGTATGCCCTGGCTGCAGATTCAGGCGGATATTTATAACATTCCCCTGAAGGTGGCGGACACAGAGGAGCAGGCAGGATTAGGGGCAGCCATAGCGGCCGGAGTGGGCGCCGGTATTTACCGGGACATTCAGGAGGGCTGTCAGACGGCAGTGAAGTATAAGGATTTCATCGTATATCCCGATCCCAAACGGCATGAGGTCTATGAAGAGTATTATCAGCTCTACAAGGATACCTACCAGGCCAGCAGGGATGTTTTGCAGCGTGTAACATTGATGGGGCGGAGACCGTAAGGTCCTGCCAGAATTAAGAAAGCAAAGAGGTGAGGAAAGTTGGGAGAAAACATGAACAACAAGGATGAGTACATCTTCGAATGTGAGGGTATTTCCAAAGCATTCGGCGGTACTCAGGCGCTTTCTGATGTCCAGCTCCATGTGAAGAAGGGAGAGGTTCTCGCACTGCTGGGCGAAAACGGCGCAGGAAAATCCACACTGATGAAAGCGGTGATCGGCCTTCATCAGCCCGACACAGGTACGATGACTTTTGACGGAAAGCCGTACTCAGCCAAGGGTCCTGTGGATGCAATGAAAGCGGGGATTTCCATGATTCACCAGGAGCTGAATCCGGAGCCCTATCTGACAATCGCAGAGAGTATTTTCCTGAACAGGGAAGACATGCGGGGAATTATTCTGGACAAGAAAAAACAGAATAAGAGAGCCCAGGAGATCCTGGACCAGTTCGATTTCCCCTATCCGGCCACAACGCTGATGGGCAAGCTGACCCTGGCCCAGATGCAGATGGTGGAGATTATCAAGGCTGTGTCCTGTGATGCCCGGATGGTTATCATGGACGAGCCCACCTCCTCTCTGGACAGTGAGGAGACCAACCACCTGTTTAAGACGATCCGGGATCTGAAGGCCAGAGGTGTGGCAATCATCTATATTTCCCACCGTATGGAGGAGATCTTTGAGATCTGTGACAGCGTGGCGGTATTCCGGGACGGTACCTATGTAGGCGCCCGTTCCATGGACGGCGTTACCAGAGATGAGCTGATCTCCATGATGGTAGGCCGCCAGGTGAAGAATGTATTCCCCAAGGTTGACTGTGAAATCGGCGAGACCGTATTTAAGGTGGAAGGCCTCACAGGAGAAGGTTTTGAGGATATCAGCTTCGAGGTACATAAAGGCGAGATCCTGGGACTCACCGGTCTGGTAGGCTCCGGCCGAAGCGAGACCATGAGAGCAATCTTCGGACTGGACAAGCTCACCAGCGGCAAGATGTATCTGGAGGGACAGGAAATCACCATCAAGAATCCCAAGGATGCCATCAAGAAGGGTATCTGTATGGTTAATGAGGACAGAAAGAACTATGGTCTCTGCCTGTTCCGTTCCATTCGGGAGAATATCTCCCTCCCCAACCTTCCGGCCAAACAGAAGGGCCTGCTGCTGAATCAGAAGCGGGAGAAAAGAGAATGTGCAGAGGTGGCCAAGAAGCTGACCGTAAAGGCAGCCAGCATCGAGCACAACGCCTTCTCCCTGTCTGGTGGAAATCAGCAGAAGGTGGTTATTGCCAAGTGGATTATGGCAAATCCCAAGGTCCTGATTCTGGACGAGCCCACCCGAGGCGTGGACGTAGGCGCGAAATCAGAGATTCATTCACTGATGTGTGAGTTTGCGGCAAAGGGAATGGCTATTATTATGATTTCTTCTGAGCTTCCTGAGATCATGGGAATGAGCGACAGGCTTCTGATTTACCATGAGGGTAAGCTGAACGGAGAGGTAAGCCGCCAGGAAATCTTAAGCGGAGCGGCAACGCAGGAAGTGATCCTGACAAAAGAGTTTGGTCAGAAATAGGAGGAGATAGAAAATGGCTGTTAAAACTGAGAAAAAAGTTTTGGGGATGGAACGGGAAACCTTCCGTCAGCTCATGGGAAAATACGGCGTCAGCCTGATCATGGTGGTTATGATCATCGCCATCGCCATCTACAATCCAAGATTTTTAAGCGGAACCAACCTGATTAACGTTATCACCCAGGTATCCATCAACGGTATGCTGGCCTTCGGTATGTGTCTGTGTATCACCATCGGCGGTATCGACCTGACCGTAGGCGCGCAGCTGGCTCTGGTGGGCGTTATCATGGGTCAGGTGATCACCAACTCCGGAATGCCGGTTATCGTAGGCGTCCTGGTGGGAGTTGGCATGGCTACCCTGTTTGGCTTCATCAACGGATTCTTTATCGCTAAGTTTAACATGTTCCCCTTCGTGGTTACCCTGTCCATGCAGCTGGTTATCCGAGGCGCGGCACAGGTTATCAGCGGCGGCCGGGCCATCACCTTTGACGCCACCGTTAAGAATATGTACTATGGAAAATTCCTGGGGATTCCTTACCCCATTCTGGCCCTGATCGTTGTGTTTATTCTCATGTACATCATGTTCCACTGGATGAAGCTGGGACGTTACATCTTGGCTGTGGGCGGCAATGCCAACGCGGCAGTGGCTTCCGGTGTAAATGAGATGAAGATCCGTATCATCTGCCACACCTTAAGCGGTCTGCTGGCAGGTATCGCAGGCGTAATTATGGCAGCTAAGACAGGTACCGGCCAGTCCAACATCGGTGTGAGCTATGAGACCGACGCCGTGGCGGCAGCCGTTATCGGAGGTACCTCCTTCGCCGGCGGTATCGCTACCATGCCCGGTGTAATGATCGGTATCCTGATCGTAGGATTTATCTACAACGGTATCAACATGATCGGTATCGACGCCAACTGGCAGTCCATCATCCGTGGTCTGGTTATCATCGCCACCGTTATGCTGGATATGGCCATCAACGGCAAGAACCGCAAATAATTTATCTTAAGGAAACATGTTGGCCAAAAGCCAATGTGATATAAAAAACAGAGCTTTGAAATAAGCTCAAAAAAGGAGGAAAAAGAAATGAAGAAAAAGTTGGCAATGCTCATGGCAGCGACGATGGTGTTTGGTCTGACGGCTTGCGGAAGCAGCGATGACAGCGCCGCAAAGGATGACACCGCAAAGACTGATGACGCAGCAAAAGACGACGCAGCGGCAGACGATGCTGCTGACAGCGATGCTGCAGCCAGCGACGGCGAGTTCAAGGCTGATGTGAACGGCGATGGAAAGATCATCGTTGGATACATTTCCAAGAACCTGACCGACCCCTTCCATGGCCCCATCAATGAGTCCGGAACCCAGAAACTGGATGCTCTGGTAGACGAGGGCGTGATCGACGAGTGGACCGGTATCCTGGATGGAAACACCGACGGACCGACTCAGATCAACTGCGCACAGGACTGTATCTCCAAGGGCTGTGACTATGTAATCATCCTGCCGGCAGAGGCAGAGGCATCCGACCCAGCCGTTGTTCAGATGGCAGAGGCTGGAATCCATGTAGTAGTTGTTAACTCCAAGACCAACAGCACCGACGACCTGGCTATGCTGTACAGCGGTTCTGACGACGTACAGGCCGGTGAGATGATGGGTAACTACATCATCGAGAAATGCCCGGACGGCGGTAAGTATGTACACTGTAATGGTATCTTAGGAAACTCCGCTCAGATTCAGCGTACCGAAGGTATCGCCAACACCCTGGGCGCCAATGAGAAGTTCGAGATGGTAGCTGACGAGGATACCCAGTGGAAGGGCGACCTGGCAGCTAACGCAGCAACCAACGCAATGGCTCAGTACGGCGACGAGCTGGTAGCTATCGTTTGCGATAACGACGATATGTCCTCCGCAGCACAGACTGCCTGCAACTCCAACGGAAGAAGCGACATCTTCTGTATCGGCGTTGATGGAAACCAGACTCCGCTGCAGATGATCAAGGACGGCGAGCTGGGCGCTACCGTATACCAGGATGGCGTTGGCCAGCTGGGCGCTGCTATCGACGCTATCGTTGAGAGCATCAACAGCGGTTCCGCTCCTGCCGAGAAGGAAATCATGGTAGATTTCGTTCTGGTAACCAGCGAGAACGTTGACGAGTACCTGCAGTAAGAAATTTGGTCTTACAATAGCGAGCTTTTGAGGGGAGAGGGCTGCCGCGTATGCGGCGGCCCTCTTTTTTCCGATTTCGGGTTCCTGAAACAAAAAGGCTCCGGGCGGATCGCACTGCCCGTTTTCTTTGGGGCTTTGAGCGTCTCTTTAAAACCGGCGGCTACTGTGCTATGATAGAGGAAAAGGGGTTTTCAGGGCCTCAAGAAACAGGAGAGAGGTTGGGAAAATGGCAGACAGAATAGAAATTCGCGGCGCTCGGGTGCACAATCTGAAAAATGTGGATGTGGATGTGCCGCTGCATAAGATTGTGGGGATAGCCGGAGTGTCCGGGTCTGGGAAATCCTCCCTGGCCCTGGGCGTGCTGTACGCGGAGGGCTCCCGCCGTTACCTGGAGGCGCTCTCCACCTACACCCGCCGGCGGATGACCCAGGCGGCCAAGGCCCAGGTGGATGAGGTGCTGCATGTGCCGGCGGCCCTGGCCCTGCACCAGCGCCCGGGGGTTCCGGGTATCCGCAGCACCTTCGGCACTGGCACGGAGCTTCTGAACAGCTTGCGGCTGATGTACTCCCGGCTGGCCAGTCACAGGTGTCCCCGGGGACACTACGTGCCGCCCTCCCTGGCGGTGGCTGCTGGGCAGGAGCTGGTTTGCCCCCAGTGCGGGGAGACTTTCTACGGCCCCTCGGCGGAGGAGCTGGCCTTCAACAGCCAGGGGGCCTGCCGCGCCTGCGGCGGCACCGGGGTGGTGCGCCGGGTAGATCGGGATACGCTGGTGCCCGATGAATCCCTGACCATCGATCAGGGGGCTGTGGCTCCCTGGAATTCCCTAATGTGGTCCCTGATGACCGACGTATGCCGGGAGATGGGGGTGCGCACGGACGTGCCCTTTAACCAGCTGACGGAGCGGGAGAGAGCCATTGTCTACGACGGTCCCCCGGAGAAGAAGCACATTCTCTACCGGGCTAAGAACAGCGATGTGGCCTCGGAGCTGGATTTTACCTATTACAGCGCCGTGCGCACGGTGGAAAACGCCCTTGCCAAGGTCAAGGATGAGAAGGGCATGAAGCGGGTGGAGCGTTTCCTGAAGCAGGAGGCCTGTCCGGACTGCGGCGGAACCCGTCTTTCCCCGGAGGCCCGGGCTCCGCGGCTGCGGGGCATATCCCTGGACGAGGCCTGCCGGATGCCCCTGGAGAAGCTGGCAAAGTGGGTGGAGGGGGTTCCGGGATCTCTGCCGGAGGAGATGCGCCCCATGGCCTGGGGAATCTGTGAATCCTTCCAGTCGGCGGCCCGGCGGCTGCTGGATCTGGGGCTGGGCTATCTGTCCCTGGACCGGGCCGCCTCCACCTTGTCCACCGGGGAGCGCCAGCGGATGCAGCTGGCCCGGGCGGTCAGGAACCGCACCACCGGAGTGCTCTATGTGCTGGACGAACCTTCCATCGGGCTGCATCCTTCAAATCTGCTGGGGCTGATTGCGGTTATGAAGGATTTGGTGGCCGACGGCAACTCCGTGGTTCTGGTGGATCACGACACCCAGATTTTGAAGGAGGCGGACTGGATTATCGAGATGGGCCCCGGGGCCGGCCTGGACGGCGGAAGGGTGCTGGCCCAGGGCTCCGTGGGGGAGCTGGCTCAGAATCCCCGATCTAAGATCGGTCCCTTCCTGAGTTCCCGGAAGCAGGAAGCTCTGCGCCGGCGGACACCCCGGGAAGAAATGTTTGCCCTGGGCCGCATCCACCTGTCCACAGAGGCCATCCATACGGTGAAGCCCCTCCAGGCGGATATCCCCAAGGGGAGGCTGACGGTGATTACCGGGGTCTCTGGCTCGGGAAAGACCACGCTTGTTCTGGAAAGCCTGATTCCGGGGCTTGAGGCAGTGATTCAGGGGCGCCCTCTGCCTGAGCATGTGCGGGAGGCGGAGGCCCCGGGAATCCGTCAGGTCAAGCTCATGGACGCCACGCCCATCGGCATCAATGTCCGCTCCACGGTGGCCACCTACGCCAATGTCCACGACGAGCTGCGGAAAATCTTTGCCCGGACCCCGGAGGCCAAGGCTCTGGGGTACAAGGCCGGAGACTTTTCCTACAACACCGGCCGCCTGCGCTGTCCCGTCTGCGACGGCACCGGAGTTATCAGCCTGGATGTACAGTTTTTGCCGGACGTGGAGATTCCCTGCCCCCAGTGCCGGGGTTCCCGCTACAGCCGGGAGGCTGGTCGGGTACACTACCGGAACAAATCCGGCCGGGATTACACCCTTCCCCAGCTGATGGCCATGGATGTGCACAGGGCTCTGGAGGCCTGCGGGGATTTGCGGCTGGTGAGCCAGCGGCTGCAGGTACTGGAGGATCTGGGGCTTGGCTACCTGACCCTGGGGGAGGAGACGCCCAGTCTCTCCGGCGGGGAGGCCCAGCGGCTGAAGCTGGCCAGCGAGATGGGCAGGGCCCAGGAGGAGGCGGTGTTTGTCTTTGACGAGCCTACCATCGGCCTGCACCCGCTGGATGTGCGGACACTCCTTTCGGTATTTCAGACTTTGCTGGATCAGGGAGCCACGGTTCTGGTCATCGAGCATGATCTGGAGGTGATCCGCAGCGCCGATTATATCATTGACATGGGTCCCGGGGGCGGCGAGGCCGGAGGAACCATCGTGGCCGCGGGCACCCCGGAGGAGATCAAAAAGGTGAAAGAGAGCCGCACCGGGCGGTTTCTGTGATTCAAGGTTGATTAGCGGAAGGACTGCGCTGTCCCAACAAGCGAGAGAAGAAATTTTCGGAGAAAGCAAGAAAGGGGCTATTGCAATTAGCGAATCTTTCCGTATATTTATGCAGTTTGTGCGAATTTGCCGAGCACACCCTTGAGACTACAGGCTCAAGGTGAGCGCAGGCTGAGTACAAATGCATAAATATACGAGAATATCGAATAATGCAACATCCCCTTCTTTGTTATTATAGTAAATTTACCCAATCAGCTTCTGGATGGACTCTGCCAGAGAGTTCATCATCAGGTAGCAGCTGGTGGCGCCGGCGTCCAGGACGCCGCGGCTGCGCTCGCCCAGGCGGCTGGCCCGGCCGATCTTGGCTACCATGTTTTCTGTGGACTGCCATCCGGCCTTGGCGGCAGCCTTGAAGTCATCCAGGGCTGCGGAGAAATCCTTGCCCGCCTCCAGAGCCTTGGCGTAGGCCTCGGATGCGGGGATCAGGGTGTCCAGCAGGGTCTTGTCCCCCACCTGGGCGTTTCCGATGTCCTGAACACCGGCCACAGCCCCCTCCACCATAGCCTTGAAGACTTCCGCGTCAACATCCGCGTGCTCCTCGCTGGCCATGGACATCTCGTCAAAGAGTACGCCGTACAGGGGCCCCATGGAGCCGCCGATATCCTCCAGGAGGGTGGCTCCCAGGATGCTCAAGCCCTCGGACATGGAGTAGGTTTTGCCCTTCAGCTTATCCTCGGTCATGGTAAAGCCCTTATTCATGTTGATGCCGTGGTCTCCGTCGCCGATCTTTCCGTCCACCTCGCTTAAGAAGTCCTTGTTGGTTTGAATGGTCTTGATCAGATCCAGGACGATGGAGCCCGCTTCGCTGTTCTTAAATGATGCCATGATAATCCTCCTATTATAACTGTTTCAGTCCCATAGAATCCGCCGGCATGTCGATGCACTCCTTCAGCTCGTCGTCCAGCTTCATCAGGGTTAAGGTCACGCCCTTCATCTCCAGGGAGGTGAAGTAGTTGCCCACGTATGCCTTGTGGATTTTCAGCCCCTTCTCCTCCAGGATCTCAGCCACCTTGTTGTATACGATATACTGCTCCATCACCGGGGTTGCGCCCAGGCCGGAGAGCAGCACTACCACCTCGTCTCCGGCGGCGAAGGGAAGGTCGGGAAGGATGATATCCAGCATTTCCTCGGCCATACCGTCGGCGCTCTTTAAAGGCTCCACCTTGATGCCCGGCTCCCCGTGGTGGCCGATGCCCACCTCCATGGTGCCGTCCTCGATGGTGAAATTGGGATGGCCCACAGCCACGATGGTGCAGGGGGCGGTGCCGATGCCCACGGAACGGGTGTTGTCGATAGCCTTCTGGGCGGCGGCGATAACGCCGTCCAGGTCAGCGCCCATGGCGGCCTTGGCTCCGCCTACCTTCCACATGAGCACCTCGCCGGCCACGCCCCGGCGCTTGGCCAGCTCATCCTTGGGAGCGGAAGCGCAGTCGTCGTTGGCCACAACGGTTTTGACGGTGATTCCCGCGGCCTTGGCCTTGCGCACGGCCATCTTTACGTTCATGTTGTCCCCGGCGTAGTTGCCGTACAGGCAGGCCACGCCCTTGCCGGAATCGGCGGCCTTAAAGGCGTCCAGGAAGGCGGCTGCGGTGGGGGAGGAGAAGATTTCTCCCACGGCCACTGCGTCGCAGAGGTTCTTGCCGATGTAGCCGATGAAGGCGGGCTTGTGGCCGGAGCCTCCGCCGGTGACGATGCCTACCTTGCCTTCCACGGGAGCATTTTTGTATTTCAGCACTCTGGCGTTTTCGGTGGTCTCCACCAGATCCTTGTGAGCCTTCACAAAGCCCTTTAACATATCCTCAACCATGTAATCCGGGTTGTTGTAAATTCTATCCATCTTGTCTCTCCTTTGCAGACTTATTTGTTGAGATAGGACTGCTCCATCTCCATAATACGCTCTACCTTGGGGGTGGATCCGCCGCCGGCGAAATCGCACTTCAGCCAGATATCCACCAGATATTTTGCCAGCTCCGGTCCTACCACCCGCTCGCCCATGCACATGATCTGGGCATTGTTGCTCTTGCGGGAGCGCTCGGTGGAGAAGGGATCATGGCAGACAGCCGCCCGGATACCGGGCACCTTGTTGGCGCTGATGGCCATGCCGATGCCGGTGCCGCACACCAGGATTCCCCGGTCAAATTCGCCTCTGGCCACAGCCTCAGCTACCTTCTGGGCCACGTCGGGATAGAGGATTACCTCTCCGGCGTCCGCGCCGAAGTCAGTTACCACCACGTCCTCCCGGCCTTTCAAATGTTCCATGATTTCCACCTTCAGCTGGTAAGCTGCCTCGTCGCAGCCGATGGCAATCTTCATGGGTCCGTCGGGGATGGTGGCGGCGATGGCCTTTAAGTTAGCCAGGCCCTTAATGGCCAGCTCCTCGCCGGTCTTGGCGAACTGACGCCAGATGGCACAGTTTCCGGCCAGCTCGGTGAAGCTGGGATCGAAGGACTCGATAACCAGGGGACCGTCGTAGCCCACCTTGGCCACAGCCTCGAAGAACTCCTTGAAGGGAACCAGACCGGTTCCGGGGATTCCTCTGTCATTCTCATTCACATGGATATAGCCCAGGTACTCCTTGCCGCAGGTGTACACAGCCTGGGAGAAGCTCTTTTCCTCCCGGATCATGTGGAAGCAGTCCAGATGAACCTTCATGTTGCCGGTTCCCACGTCCTTACAGAACTGTACCGCATCCTCAGCGATGTTCAGGAAATGGGTCTCAAAACGGTTGACGCACTCCACACAGATGGTTACATTTCCGGTCTCCTTGGCGTACTGGGCCACCTGGCGCATATTCTCCACGCCCCAGGCCCACTCCTGCTCGGTTCTGGGCTTCTTGGTCAGATAGCCCCAGCCGGCGTAATTTACGCCGCCCAGGATGGGCGCGTTTAAGTAGTTACAGATGTCCACGCATTTCTTCATAGCCTCCACGGCCTTCTGACGGATGGCGGGATCCGGGGAAATGGGGTTGGTATCTGCGTTCAGGGTGGTGGTGCACACGCAGTCGATTCCCACGCGCTCCACCTCAGCCTTTACCTTTTCCAGGGGGAAGGTGAAGGGATTTGCGATGGCAAAGTCGATAACCTCAAAGCCCAGCTCCTTGGCCTTGGCGATCACCCAGAGATCCTTCTCGCTGAAATTCTCAGCCCAGATAAAGCTGTCTACACCGAATTTAAAATACATAGCTTCTCCTCCAAATATTTTTGCTGGGGATGTCCGCAAAATCAACGGCTGCGGACCACTAGATCTAAGAAGCCTTGATCTTGGGACATCCCCCTGTACGGTCAGATGTGATTACTTGGTTGCGGGAACCTCGGGATTGTTGTTGGCGAAGTTCTGCAGAATTACCAGAGGCTCGTAGCTGCTGGTGTTCTTGATTACGATACCCTTCTTGGCGGCATCCTCGGAAACGAAGAACTCGTCGCCGGAGATATCCTCATAGCGCAGCAGCTCGGGAGCCTCGCACTCGAATACGCCGAAGGTGCCGTGGCCCTGGGATACCAGAGCGCAGTAGCAGGCCTGGTCAGTCAGGGTGTAGGTCTGGCCCGGTTTTACGGTGACCTCTTTGGCAGCGATCCACTCGTTGGCGTAAGCCACCCATTTCTCCACGGCGGCCTCGTCCTCGGACTTTACTACCGGCGGACGGAAGTAGGTCTCCTTGTAGTCGGGACGGGTGCTCTCCTCCCAGTCGATCTGAGCGAAGATTGCATCCAGGTCATCCTTCTCCTCCTCGGGAGCGCAGTCGGTCAGCAGGTGGTGGGGATTTACCTCACCCATGGTCACGTTCTCCATGATGGTATTTACATCGCTGTTCCACTGGGGCTCGTAGGTTACCAGGGAAGCGGGGGCATGGATTACGCCGGCGGGGGTGTACCAGCCGGTGCCCAGCTGAATTCTGTAGGCCCGGGACAGCTCGGTGATGCGGGTATCCTTCACGTCATAGTTGCGCAGGCACTCCATAACCTCCTCCTTGGTGGTGGAGGGATCGAAGCCGAAGTAGGTCAGCGGGAAACGTCCCAGGTAGGACTGGTTGTACTGTACCGGGAAGTAGTAAGCCTCGGGCTTGCCGTGCATGCCGATCTTGTTGGCCCGTTCCTCGGTCAGGTGCAGATGATGGAACAGAGGCTTGTCATAGTCGTACAGCTTGGCAAAAGTGGGCCATCCGCCGTAGCGGCTCTGCAGGCTCTCGCCTACCAGGTCAGCGCCCAGTTCCTTGATCACATCGGCGAAGAGGATCTTCTCCTTGGTCTGGGGATCTGCCAGCACATAGCTCATTCCCTCGGTCTCCCCGGTTTCCGGGCCGTTTAAGGCTTTAGCCACGGAACCCAGCCAGCGCTCGCAGATACCTCCGCGGCTCATTCCCAGGGCGTAATAGTCGTCGGGATGCAGGCGCAGACGGTGTCCGGGCTCATTGAATCCCCGGGGAACCCAGGTGGGGGTCAGCTGCAGCACGCCTTTTCCTTTTTCAAATACCTCTCTGATTTTGGACATGATAAAAACCTCCTTTAAAATGTGTTATAACTGGTTTTCCCAGTCTTGTTTCTCGTTGAACAGTGAAACCTTCACCGTGAAGGTCTGGGACTCGCCGGGAGCCAGGAACTTTAATTCCCCTTTCTGGCGGATGGTCCCCCGGCCCTCCAGGGTGTTGGTGCAGGGCTCCAGCCCCAGCACGTAGTCCCGCTCGCCCATCATTTTCCACTGGGTGATCAGGGGGAAGTCCTTGGTGGGGAAGGAAATCTGGAGACCCTTCTTGATGGAATCATTAAATAAGGAAAGCTTGGCCGTCTCCTCCTGGAACCGGTGGTAGTAGCACTGCTCCACAAAGTTGGGGACAGGAGCCAGCATCTTGTTCCAGGTATCCAGATCCTCGGCGGCCCGGTCGTCCCTGGGGATGACCTCGCTGGAATTGATATGCAGCTCTGCGGTCTCGGACAGCAGAGGGTATCCCAGATTCATATGGTAGAGCAGCATACAGGGCTCCTGGGTGGATCCCTCGTTGGTTACCTTATCGGTGATGGTGAAGCTGTTTTCCTCAAGGCTGCAGGAGATCACCCGCTCCAGGGTGAGCTTCCTCCCGAAAATTACCTGACTGCGCACGGTGGCGTGGATTTCCAGGGCGGATTCCGTCTCTACATAATAGATGTGGTCGGCAGGAAGGTTGGACAGCCTGCCGTGAAGCCCCAGGGGGTCGTCGCCGTCTGTGTTGGGGGTGCCGATGTTGTCGAAGCCGCAGGTGGTCAGAAAACCGCAGTTGAAGGATTTCAAAAATCCGAACCCGTCGTGGGCCGGAGTGAAATACTGGGGAGACACCTGGCCGCAGGCGGAGGTGTAGCTCATGTTTTTGCCGTCCAATGTCAGACGGGAAATATCGCTGCAGCGGTCCGCGGAAACCATCAGCTCCATGCCGAGTCCGTTTCTGACATGGAAGAAACGCATTCCTTCTCCCTTGCCGCCCCGCAGGGTGTATTCCTCCACACCGTATACCTGGGTTGGATGACCGAAATATTGCTTGGGAAGCATTCGATAGAATCTCCTTTCACGTACAGATGGCATTGCTGTGAATGCCGGTCAATCAGTAAACAGGATAAAAAATAAAATTTCACGAGCTGAAATTACTTTACATTGAATATAGCACTTTTTAGGGGAAAAGTAAATAGATATAAAATAAAATTTCATTCCATATTGACACTGAAACTTTGTTATTGTATAATATTGACAGGATAAAAAGTAAAATCTCATGATATTTGTGGGAAAATACTTGGTAAAAAAATTTTTTTAAATAGGAGGATATGTAACTATGTTAATGAACATGAAGGACCTGCTGGCAGTGGCCAACAAGCACAATTTTGCAGTACCGGCTTTCAATGTGAGCAGCAACATGATTCTGAAAGGGGTTATGCATACCTGTGAGGAGATGCAGGCACCGGTTATTATCGCTATCCATCCGGACGAGCTGGAGTTCGTTGAGGACAGCTTTGTAAAGGCTGTTATCGATGAGGCTAACAAGACCACCCTGCCGGTTTGTATCCATATGGACCACGCAAACTACGATCAGATTCTGCGCGCCCTGCGCGATGGATTTACCTCCGTCATGATCGACGCTTCTCATCTGCCTTTTGAGGAGAACATCGCCATTACCAAGAAGGTTATCGAGATTGCCCACAAGATGAACGTTTCTGTAGAGGCTGAGCTGGGAACCATCGGAACTGCTGACGACTACGGCGAGGCAGGCTCCAAGGAGATCATCTACACAGAGGTTGCCGATGCGGTGAGATTCGTGCAGGAGACCGGCGTTGACTGTCTGGCTATCGCCATCGGTACCGCTCACGGCCTGTATCCCAAGGATAAAACTCCGGAGCTGAAGCTGGACAGACTGAAAGAGATCAAGGCTGCTGTGGACATCCCCCTGGTTCTGCACGGCGGTTCCGGAAATCCCGACAAGGAGATCGGCGAGTCCGTGAAGCTGGGCGTAAACAAGATCAATATCTCCAGCGATATCAAGGATGCCTTCTACCAGAAGTGCCGCGAGGTTCTGCAGGACAAGGCGCTGCGTGAGCCCATGGCTATCTACCCCGAGTGTATCGAGGCCATGAACGAGGTTGTTCGCCATAAGATCAACCTGTTCGACGACGCTGACAAGGCAAAGCTGTACTATAAATAAGTAAGAGAGTATCTATGGAAAAAGCTGAGAGAACTGTTTTAGAGAGTATCGACGAGTGTTATGAGCAGCTGTTTTCCGCAGAGAGAAAAGTGGCAGACTGCATCCGGAAAAAGCCGGATGAGGTGATCATGATGAACGTGTCCGAGCTGGCGGCCGCCAGCGGCGCCAGCGAGGCCACGGTAGTGCGCATGTGCAAGCATATCGGATATCAGGGATATTACCAGATGAGATTGATGCTGGCGGGGGATATAGCCAGAAACGCCAGAAGCGACAGCAATGAAGATATGCAGATCAGCACAGTGGGGCAGGTATTTCAGCAAATTATCGGCAACATGAGGCATCTGAGCGAAGGGCTGAATACCAGCCACCTGCTGGAATGTGTGAAGGCTATCCAGAGCAGCCGTCTGGTCTATGTGATTGCCGTGGGCAATACCATACCAGTGGCCCTGGATTTAAGCTTCCGGCTGAACCGTTTTGGGGTTCCGGCCATCGCTTCCACCATCATGGAACATTCGCTGAACCATATCAGCCAGGGAAAGCCGGAGGATATGGTGATTGCCATCTCAAAATCAGGAACTTCCAAGAGTGTTCTTCAGGGAGCGGAGATGGCCAAGCGGATAGGGATGAAGGTTCTCTCCATAACGGCGGCGGGATACTGCCCGCTGTCCAGAACAGCGGATTTTGTTCTTTCTTCCAAGACGGAAAAAAGTCTGTTTGGGGATATAGGACCCGCATCCTCGCTGTCAGAGTTTGCGGTAAACGATGCGATTA
Source organism: Candidatus Egerieimonas intestinavium (assembly GCA_018711815.1). Lineage (GTDB taxonomy): Bacteria > Bacillota > Clostridia > Lachnospirales > Lachnospiraceae > Egerieimonas > Egerieimonas intestinavium. Next base: position 17,705 of record DVHU01000004.1, on the reverse strand, counting down.
TTTATTTCCTGAAATATCAGGATAAGCTGGCCAGAGATTTGGCGGGACAGGAAAACGGACTTGATGAGATTGAGCTGATGCTGGCTGAGACGAAGCTGTAGTTTCCTGCGGTGCGGGCAGCAAGCGGAGAACGGCCCGGAAGGCAAGGGAATATGGCGGATAAAGCAAACGATGAGGAGCTGTCGCAATTTTGCGGCAGCTCCTTTTGGTATGAGGCGGTTAGACCATGGGGATCAGATCCATGGCCCAGGCCCCCAGGATGATAACGATCTGAATCGCCAGAATCAGAGGAAGTCCCACGCGGAATTTGGGGTGGAGGGTCTTGTGATGGAAGAATAGCATACCTGCGATACAGCCCAGGGAGCCTCCCAGGACGGCGGTAAGCAGCAGGTCCGCCTCGGGGATCCGCCATTGGCGGCGGATGGCCCGGCGCTTGTCGATCCCAAAGAGCGCGTAGCCCGCCAGGTTTACCAGAAGAAGATAGAGCAGAAACAAAGTAATCATGTTGATAACCGTCCTTTCATTTTTTTCAACAGTTTAGCCGTTGGAAGCCCAAAAGTCAATGCCGTCTAAAAATAGTAAGGATTCCTTAAAGTTTCTCCAGGTAAAGTTATGCTATAATAATCACAATGCAAAAATATTCCGAATTTTCGGGGTTATGATGGAGGGAACTATGGACAGAAAAAAACTTGTAATTGGCTGTGGCGCCCTGGCAGCGGTTCTGGTTCTGGGGGGAGTCTGCTGGTACCTGCTGAAGGGAAGGAACAGCAAGGATGAGAATGTAGTTTACGTGAACAGCGTGGAAAAACTGATGAATCTGGGCAGCGGGAACGGCCTGATCAACCGGTTCGCCGGAGTGGTGGAAACCCAGGATACCTGGAAGGTACCCATGAACCAGGAGAAAACCGTGGAGGAATTTCTGGTGGAGGAAGGTCAGAGCGTGGAGGTGGGCACGCCTCTTCTGCGGTATGACACCGCCAAGGCAGAGACGGATTTAGCTCAGGCAAGGCTTGACCTGGAAAATCTGGAGAACGAAAAGACCAACCTGAACAGCCAGATTGCGGAGTTGGAGAAACAGAAGAAGAAGGCGGACAAGGACGAGCAGCTGGCCTATCAGATTGAGATTCAGAGCGCCCAGACAAATTTAAAGAGCAAGGAATATGAACAGCGCAGCAAGGAAGTGGAGATCCAGGAGCTCCAGAGGGCCATCGACAATGCGGTGGTGACCAGCGAGCTGGCCGGCGTGGTGAAGAGCATCACCCGGGATTCCTCCTCGCAGAATATGTACAGCAGCGAGGAGCAGGCTCTGATCACGGTCATCGGTGTGGGCAATTACCGGATTAAATGCCGGATCAATGAGCAGAATATGTCCTCTGTCCAGAACGGAGCTGCGGTACTTATTTATTCCCGGGTAGACCGGGAGAAATTCTGGAAGGGCACCATGGGGGCCGTGGATACCCAGAATCCGGGCCGGGACGACAGCAACAGCAGCTATTATATCAGCGGCGACGCCACCACCCAGTCCAACAGCTATCCCTTCTATGTGGATCTGGAGAGCGCGGAGGGGCTGATGCTGGGCCAGCACGTCTATGTGGAGATGGACAACGGCCAGAGCCAGCAGAAGGCCGGCGTGTGGCTGGAGGAGTACTATATCAATGATCTGGACAGCGATCCCTATGTGTGGGCGGACAACGGCAATGGAAAGCTGGAGAAGCGCTCGGTGATCCTGGGCCAGCACGACGAGTCCCTGATGCAGTATGAGATTGCCGACGGTCTGGAGAAGGAGGACCTGATCACCTTTCCCGAGGAGGGACTGGAGGAAGGCATGAAAACCCAGAAGAGCGCTGACGGAAGAATGGGCCAGAGCAATCCCCCTGGAATGGAGGAAGAATTTCCGGAGGAGGGAATGAGCCCTGAGGATGGGGCAGTTCCTGAAGATATGATTGAGGATGGAGCGGTTTCTGAGGATATAACCGGGGATGAGGCTATTCCTGAGGATATGACCGGGGACGGAACTGTTTCTGAGGAGATCCCGGCGGAGGAGAGCCAGCCGGAGGAGATTCCCGCCGAGGGCGGAACCGCGGATGCGGTGCCTGTGGGTTAGCAAGGAGGACCAAACAAGTGATTCTGGAATTAAAGGATATTTGTAAAGAGTATGTCCAGGGAAAGATGACGGTTCCGGTTCTCCGAGATGTCTGCTTTTCCATGGAAGAGGGGGAATACGTGGCGATCATGGGTCCTTCCGGTTCCGGAAAGACCACGCTGATGAATATTATCGGCTGCCTGGATCAGGCCACCTCGGGAACATTCTTTCTGGATGGCGAGGATGTGAGCAAGTGCGATGATAACAGGATGTCGGACATCCGTCTTCGGAAGATTGGCTTCGTCTTTCAGAACTTTCATCTGCTTCCCCGGCAGAGCGCCCTGGAGAATGTGGAGCTTCCCCTGACCTATGCGGGGGTGCCCAAAAAAGAGAGAAGAGAGCGGGCCGTGGAGGCCTTAAGCCGGGTGGGACTGGAGGACCGGGTGGATTTTAAGCCGACCCAGCTCTCAGGAGGCCAGAAGCAGAGGGTGGCCATCGCCAGAGCCTTGGTCAATCGCCCACGGATACTGCTGGCAGACGAGCCCACCGGAGCTCTGGATACCAAATCCGGCCAGCAGGTGATGGAGCTGTTTCAGGATTTGAACCGGGAGGGAGTCAGCGTGCTGATGATCACCCATGACCGGGATATTGCCTCCTGGGCATCCAGGATGGTGGAAATCCGGGACGGAATTTTGAAGAGAGGAGGAGAGTCATGAAAAAGTCAGTGGTTATAGCCGCGGCGGCGGGCGCTGTGGTATTGGCGGGCGCAGGGATTTTTGCGGCGGTCCGGATGGCCAACCGAAAACCGGTGCAGGTGGTGCCGGTGCAGGAGATGAGCATGGGCGGCATGGGCGGCACCACAAATATGAGCGCCATGGTATCCTCCGATGTGTCTCAGAATATTTATGTGACGAAGAATCAGAAGATTCAGGAAATCTATGTGCAGGAGGGCCAGCAGGTAAAGGTGGGAGATCCCCTGATTTCCTACGATATGACGCTGGCAAATCTGAATCTGGAAATTGAGGAGATGAAGCAGGAGGGAATCCAGCTGCGGATCCAGAAGGCAGAGCAGGATTTGAAGCTGCTGAAGGCCGGAAAGGTGCCGGAGCAGATCAGCATCGGCAACGTGGGAGGAAGCGCCGGAACCGGCGGGGGAACCGGGGCTAAGACCGAAGACGACGCCGAGGCCACAGCCGCCGGGGAAAAGGCGCGAGTGCGGCTTTTGTCTTTAAGCCAGCCCCAGCAGGAGAAAAAGGAGAGTGTGAGCGCTGCAGCCCAGGAAGAAAAAACCACGGCCACAGCTACCCCCACGCCCGTCGATAAGCCGGAGAGCACGCCGGGACAGTCGCCCACGCCCACGGATAAGCCGGAGAGCACGCCGGGACAGTCGCCCACGCCCACCGATAAACCGGAGAGCACGGGGACGCCCGACCCGGGAGATAAGCCGGGGACTAGCCCCAGCCCATCACCCGTGCCCACCCAGAGTCCTACGCCCACCGAGAAGCCGGTTACGTCCCCCACGGCCAAACCGGATCCGGAAAAGCCTGCGGACGGCGGCCCCGATTACAAGGATCGGATTTATAAGCGGCTGGACTACGATTCTTACCCCATGAGCGGCAAGGGAACGGAAAAGGAGCCCTATATCTTCGTGTGCCAGGCGAACAGCGTGGTGATCACCGGCTCCTTCCTCAATAAGATGGCGGGCTATCCCGATACGGATGAGAATAAGGCGCCGGATAAGGAGAAGGATCCCCAGGGCAACCCTGTCAAGGGGTATCGCTTCAAGATCGAGACTTATGGTGGAGAGGTGAAGGCCGTCTGGATAGGAAACGGGGAGAAGCTGCCCTGGATCCATTCGGAAAACGTCTTTGTGCTGGAGAACCAGGAAGCCCTGGAGAAGCTGGGCCAGGCTCTGCGGCCGGAGGTAGATGCGGAGCTGCTGCGCTCTGCGGTGGAGGCGGCTTTGATTGTGGCCCAGGATCCGGGAGCCTATCAGATGGGGCCGGAGATGGAGGCCTTTCTGGCAGCCCTGGAGAAGGCCCAGGAAATCCTGGCCAAGGTAGACCGGGAGGAGAGCGTCCTGCAGACGGCCATCAATGAGGCTCGCGAGCAGCTGACGGAGGCCCAGAAGCAGCTGATTCCGGCTCCCCAGGGCGGGGGATCCATCGGCGGAGGCGTCATTGGCGGAGGAAGCAGCGGACCTACCTACACCAAGGAAGAGATTCAGAAGATGAAGGAGGATAAGGAAAAGGAGCTGCGTCAGCTGAATCTTGATTTGCGCCAGGCGGAGCTGAATGTGCGCAAGCTCGCCGGAGATATGAAGAACCAGAGCATTAACAGCACCATCAACGGTACGGTGAAGTCTGTGGGCGACCCGGAGAATCCGGACGGCGGAAACGGCGACCCGTTTATCCAGGTGGTCAGCAGCGACGGCCTCTATGTGCAGGGAAATCTCAGCGAGCTGCTGCTGGATCAGGTGCAGGAGGGACAGCTGGCCTTTGGCTACGGCTATGAGAGCGGCGTTTCCTTCCAGGCAGAGATCAGGGAGGTGTCCCTGTATCCGGCCAGCGGAAATTATTTCTGGGGCGGCGGCAACAGCAACGTGTCCTACTATCCTTTCATCGCCTACATCGAAGATGCGGCCGGCCTGAAAAATTATGAGATGGTGGAGCTGAATCTGCAGCTGGATAACCAGGGAGAGGCGGCCAGCAGCGAGTCTGTGTATCTGAGCAAGGCCTTCATCCGCAGCGAGGATGGAATTGACTATGTGATGAAGGACGACGGCAGCGGCAAGCTGGTGCGCCAGGAGGTGCAGCTGGGGCAGCTGTACTACGGCTCCTACGAAATTCTCTCGGGCCTTACGCTGGAAGATAAGGTTGCCTTCCCCTACGGCAAGGCGGTGAAGGAGGGAGCCAAGACGGAGGATATCAGCTACATGGAATTTTTGGAGGATGCCTATGCTTGAGAATATTAGACTATCATTTCAGGGAATTTGGTCCCATAAGATGCGCTCCTTCCTGACTATGCTGGGTATCATTATCGGCATTGCCTCCATCATTTCCATCGTCTCCACCATCAAGGGGACTAACGAGCAGATCAAGCAGAACCTGGTGGGAGCGGGAAATAATAACGTGGATGTGAAGCTGAACCAGGGAGGTTCAGAGGCCTATATGGATCAGGGAATCACGGGGGTACTGCCCCTGACGGAGGATCAGAAGGAGAGAATCCGCAGCCTGGATCACGTGGAGCACGCCACCTTTTACCGGTACCGGACGTATTTTTCCACCTATTACGGAAATAAATCCATGGATGGAAACCTGCGGGGAGTGGACACAGAATACCTGGCCACCTGCGGCTATGTGCTGCGGGAGGGAAGAAATTTCATCGATCAGGATTACACGGATTTTCACAAGGTGGCCATTCTGGACGATATAGCGGCCAGAACCCTCTTCAACGGGGAGTCCGCCCTGGGAAAAACCATTGAGCTGGGAACAGAGCCCTTCACTGTGGTGGGGGTTATCCAGAAGGCTGACGCCTTCCAGCCGGTGATCAATTCCTACAAAGATTATATCACCTACTCCGGGGAGGAGATGGGGAGCGTTCTGATTCCCACGGATCTCTGGCCGGTGGTCTACGTCTACGACGAGCCGGAGCACGCCACAGTCATGGCGGAGCGGGTGGAGGATATGAGCCAGGTGGGAAAGGCCACCGAGGAAATCATGAATGAGGCCATCATCGGCGGAGCCAGCACTGCAGAAACAGACGGGGCCGAGGAGGAAGGGACTTCCTCCGGCGGGAACTCCAGCGGGTTGGCTTACAAAGCCGCAGACCTGTTGGAGAGAGCCAGAAGTCTCCAGGAGGTAAGTCAGAGCACCAACCAGCAGCTGCTTTGGATCGCCAGCATATCTCTGCTGGTGGGAGGCATCGGCGTCATGAACATTATGCTGGTGTCCGTGACGGAGCGAACCAGTGAGATCGGTTTGAAGAAGGCCATCGGCGCCAGGAAGCGCCGGATCTTGGGCCAGTTTTTGACGGAGGCGGCGGTGCTCACCAGCATCGGCGGCGTGCTGGGCGTGATTGTGGGAATCATTCTTGCCCAGGTCATCTCCAAGGTATCCGGGGCGCCGGTGGCGGTCAGCGTACCTGCTGTTATCGGCTCCGTGCTCTTTTCCATGGGCATCGGCGTGGTGTTTGGCCTTCTGCCCTCGGTGAAGGCGGCAAACTTAAATCCCATAGACGCCCTGCGCTACGAGTAGCTCAGGCGGCAATAGAAAACCAGAGAGGCTGTTGCATTTGCGAAATATTCGTTAATTGCAACAGCCTCTTTTGGCTTGACAATGATAAGGGCAGTTGCTACAGTTGATCATATAATTCTTTTTGGTTCGGAAAGATTTCTCAAAGCAATGTCTGGGGAAAACCCAGACGAACAAAGGAGGCATGGAATTGGGAATGATCATGTGGATGGGCGGCCCTATCTTAATCATGGTGCTGCTGTGGATTTATCTGTTTTTCCGTGTGCGCCGCACTGCCGGGGAGCTGGGGCTCAAGGGCAGGGGGAAAGAGGGACTTGCCCTGGCGGTCAGCACAGCTATAGCCCTCCCTATACTGGGATTTTGGGGGAAAGCCGGGATCTGGGCAATCCTGGTTATCCATTTCGGTGTGTTCCTGGTGCTCTTTGACTTGATTCATGGATTGATTTATCGGGTGAGAAAGAGAGAGTCAAGGACCTGGAGAGTGATTCACCGCTTCGGGCTGCTTCCCCTGCTGTGTACAGGGGCTGTGTTTGTCTACGGGCATTACAATATCGCCCATGTGGTGGAGACCGGCTATACGGTCACCACAGAGAAAGCGATCCGGGCGGAGGGATACCGGGTGGCGGTGCTGTCGGATATGCATTACGGGCTGTTGGATAACCGTGAGGATATGCAGAGGATGGTGGGCGAACTGTCAGAAAAGCAGGTGGATTTGGTGCTGCTCTGCGGCGACCTGGTGGACGAGCGGACGACCCTTGAGCAGGTCAACGATCTCTTTGCTATGCTGGGGCAGATTAAGAGCAGCTTCGGCGTGTATTTTGTGTACGGGAATCACGACCCCGCCCAGTACAGCAGCGCCCCCAACTATACGGTGGCGGAACTGGAGGAGGCTATGAGCAGCAACGGGATCACCGTATTGGAGGATGAGACGGCGGCCATCACCCAGGACCTGCTGCTGGTGGGGCGGAAGGACAGAAGTTCTCCGCGTTTGTCTGTGGAGGAGCTTCTGGAGGGGGCGGATAAATCCGCCTACATCCTTCTGGCGGATCATCAGCCCTACGAGCTCTCACTGAAGGCGGAGGCGGGGGTAGACCTGCAGGTGTCAGGCCATACCCACGCCGGACAGCTTTTCCCCGTGGGCTTCTTCAATGAGCTGACACCGGACAGTATGAATTATGGAATCGAGCAGTTCGGCGAGATGCAGTCGGTGGTCACCTCCGGCGTCACCGGATGGGGCTACGCCCTCCGCACCCAGGGCCCCTCGGAGTATGTGCTGATCGATATTCTGCCGGAATAGCTCTTTGATACAACCTTTAAGAAAGGAGAGGAGTTTGATGGAACTTCGTGTCCTTCGCTACTATCTAACAGTGGCCCGTGAAGAAAACATCACCCGCGCAGCGGAGATTTTACACATTACGCAGCCGACCCTCAGCCGCCAGATGGCAGAGCTGGAGGAGGAGTTAAATACAAAATTATTTGAGCGGACAAACCGGAAAATTTTTTTGACCGAATCCGGTATGCTGCTGCGCCGGCGGGCAGAAGAGCTGGTCTCTCTTGCTGATAAAATAGAACAGGATTTTCAAAGCGGAGATGACGAATTGATGGGGCTGGTTTCCATTGGAAGCGGGGTGAGTTCTGCGGTCTCCGAAAACCTGCCGGAACTGATGGAAAAGTTCGCGCAAAAATATCCGCAGGTGCGCTTTGAACTGTGTACGGGCACAGCTGCGGTGATCAAGGATCAGCTGGATAAGGGGCTTTTAGATGTGGGAATCTTAATGGAGCCCATCGAAGTGGAGAAATATGATTTTGTACGGCTGCCGCAGAAGGAAATCTGGGGAATCCTCATGCCAGAGGACGATCCCCTGGCTCAAAAAGAGGCGATCACACCCGAGGATCTGCGTTCCTTGCCCCTGATTGTGAGCTGGCGCATTGGGGAGAGGGAAGCAAAGGCATGGTTTGGAGGCGATACAGAAAATCTGAACGTGTTTTGTACCTATGACCTGATTGACAATGCGGCCCTGCTGGTGGAACGCCGTCTGGGCTATGCTTTTGCCATAAAAGGAGCGTTAAAAGCTTTTCCCGGCATCTGCTTTCGCCCGCTGTTTCCGGAGGTCAGTAATACCTCCGTGTTGGTCTGGAAAAAGTATCAGCCGGTGAGTCAGGCGGTACAAAAGTTCATCCAGTTGGCCCGTGATGCCTACAAGGCATGATAATCAAAGATATCAGGTATTTTACAAATAACAGAAATTCTCTTACAATGTGAGTGTACCGGAGAGCAGAAAGCTTTCCCGGCACACTCATTTTTTGCTTAGGAGGGAACCTATGACGAAGGAACAGGCCAGCGAGCATTTCGGTGTATCCTTAACTAAGCTGCAGTTTTATGAGGCGCAGGGGTTGTTCGACTGCCATAAACAGCCGGACGGCAGGATCAATTACGATGATGAGCTGATGGACTATATCGGAATCATCAATGTGCTGATGGAAGCCGGAGCTGAAATGGATACCCTCCGCAAGTTTATGCAAAAGCTCATGCAAAGCGCCGTCACAAAAGAGGAGAAGCTGCGCTATTTGCGCAAGCAGCGGAAAAGACTGCTGGAAGATATCCATTCCAAACAAAAATTCTTGGATCAACTGGATTATCTTATTTTCACTGAAGAAAAACCATAGGAAAGGAGATCGGTGGTATGAAAAAATTGCTCTTACTTGCGCTGACACTCACAATGGCATTTAGCCTTACCGCCTGCGAAAACAGCGGCTCCGCAGAGAGCGAGCTGCAGGCAGAATCAGGGAACGAGCCGCAGACAGAATCAGGGAGCGCGGTACAGCCAGAATCAGGGAACGAGCCGCGGGGAGAATCGGGGAGCGCGCCGGAAGGGTTTGTTCTCATCGAGGGCGGAAGCTTTCAGATGGGCAGCCCGGATTCGGAAGCCTGGCGCAGCGAAGATGAAACCCAGCACACGGTCACAGTCAGCGACTTCTATATCAGCCCATACGAGCTGACACAGGCGGAGTATGAGGCGGTGATGGGTGAAAACCCCAGCAATTTCTCCGGGGAGGACCTGCCGGTGGAAAATCTATCCTGGTTTGACGCTGTGGCGTATTGCAACGGACGCAGCCAACAGGAGGGTTTAACTCCCGCCTACACCATTGATGGGCGAAATGTGGCATGGAACCGGGAGGCGGACGGATACCGCCTTCCCACTGAGGCGGAATGGGAATACGCCTGCCGCGCCGGGACGGAAACGCCCTTTAACACCGAAAATTCCCCCAGCGCCGAAGAGGTCAACTATTACGGACACTACCCCTATGAGATCGAAGGGAATTATTTTTCCCAGGAGAACCTTGACACCAAGCCGGGCCAGTACCGGGAGACAACCGTCCCTGTGGGCAGCTTCTCGCCCAACGCATTGGGCCTTTACGATATGCACGGCAACGTGAGCGAGTGGGTCTGGGATTACTATGGCGCTTATGGAACGGAGGAACAGACGGATCCCACAGGGCCGGACAGCGGCTCCCTCAGGGTTTACCGGGGCGGCGGCTGGAACGACTTCGCGAAAAACATGCGCTCCGCCTATCGGGCCACCCTGGAACCGGAGCTTATGAGTTTCAATATCGGACTCCGGTTGGTGAGAAATGCGGCGGCAGGTTCCGGCACCGTATCCGGCGGCGCGGCTGAAAATCCTGCCGGTGGAGATGGTAGTGTGCTGATTGCCTATTTCTCCTGGGGTGGAAATACCCAGGGAATTGCTGAGGAAATCCAACGGCAAACGGGAGCCGATCTATTTGAGATCACGCTGGTAAATCCCTATTCCGACGATTACAACACTGTGTTGGACGAAGCCCAGCGGGATCAGAACGAACAGGCCAGACCGGAGCTTGCCGCCCATGTGGAGAACATGGAGCAGTATGACACCATTCTTCTGGGCTACCCCAACTGGTGGGCATCCATTCCCATGCCCATCGCTTCCTTCCTGGAAGAATACGATTTTGCAGGCAAAACCATTATTCCCTTTTGCAGCCACGGGGGCGGGCGTTTCGGGCAGAGCTTGACTGCTATTGCAAAGCTGGCGCCGGATGCAGCCATGGGAGAAGCTCTCAGCATTCATTATTCCGGCGGAAGCAGTATGCCCGAGGATGTGAGCAGCTGGCTGTCGGCCAACGGAATAGCTAATAACTAGATGAAAAAAACGAAAAGGAGACATTTATCATGGAAAACACAAAGAAATTCCCGAAAATTGCACTTGGCACCTGGTCCTGGGGCGTTGGCGCCGTGGGAGGCGACCAGGTATTCGGCAACCACCTGGGAGAGGCCGATCTGAAAACGGTATTTGATACGGCCATGAAGGCGGGGCTGAACCTTTGGGACACAGCCACCGTCTACGGCATGGGTGCATCCGAGGATATCCTGGGCGCCTTTGCCAGGACTTATCCCCGGGAGGAGGTCCTCCTCTCTACGAAATTCACCCCGCAGATTGCGAGAGACGGCATGGACCCGGTGGCGGATATGTGCGAGGCCAGCCTGGAGCGCCTGGGCGCCGACTATATTGATATCTACTGGATTCACAATCCCGCTGATGTGGAGCGCTGGACGCCGGGGCTGATCTCCCTGATCAAAAGCGGAAAGGTAAAACAGGTGGGCGTATCCAACCACAATCTGGCGCAGATCAAGCGGGCGGAAGAGATTCTCAGCAAAGGGGGCGTGCATATTTCCGCCGTACAGAATCACTACAGCCTGCTGTACCGCTCTTCCGAGGAGGCCGGCATTTTAGACTACTGCAAGGAAAAGGGGATTGATTTTTACGCTTATATGGTGCTGGAGCAGGGAGCCCTCAGCGGCAAATACAATACGAAGAACCCTCTTCCGGAAGGCAGCCAGCGGGGAGATACCTATAATCCGATCCTGCCGCAGCTGGAGAAGCTGACAGACGCCATGGGTTCCATTGGGGAGAAGCATGGGGCCGGCGCGGCGCAGGTGGCCATCGCCTGGGCCATTGCCAAAGGAACCCGGCCCATCATCGGCGTGACGAAACCCACCCAGGTGGAGGATGCCGCAAAAGCAGCTCAGGTTGTGCTGAGCGCCGAGGAGATGGAGCAGCTGGAAACATTGGCGAAAGAGGCAAATGTGGACACCAGAGGTTCCTGGGAAAATCCCATGGCATGATTTTGGTTGGGGAGAAGCGGGCAGCGCAGCTTCTTTTATGCTGACTGGGCCAGCCACCAAAATCACGAACCTGGGGGCGCTGAAAATCATCCTCGGTTTTCGCCATTTTCTGCTGTACATGGCTTATGTCCTGCTGTTTTCGCTGGCGGTGGGAGCGGCTGTCAACCTTTGGGTAATGAGGTGAACAAATTCTAAGGCTGCCGGCGTCAGGTCCTCCAGATCCCTGGCGAATATTCCGATATCAAAGGCGATCTCTGGCTTGACCGGGTATTTCCGATGGCCTGCTACCAGAGTATCCATGGTGTACTCGGACAGAATACCGATACCATTCCCGTCTAAAACCATGTTGATGGCCGTTTCCGCTGTCTGTACCTGGAGGAATTGTTCGACGGGAAACGGCTGCTTCACATGATCCAAAATCGTCTCATAGGCAGGTTTGTTGATAATCAGCAGAGCCGGCGGTGCGGTTAAGTCCACCTCCAAAATATCAGGAGCTTCCTCTGGGAGCATGGCGGCCATGCGGTCGCGGCGCAGAGTGATGGAGTCGAACTTTCCAAAGGGAGAACAGGATACGGCAAAATCCACCGTATGCTCCTCCACCATACGGAAAATATCGTTGGGGCTGCCCTCCCGGATTTCAACCGTCACGCCCGGAAATGCTTTTCGGTAATCCTTCAGAGCCTTTGAAAGGATAGTAGAAACAAGAGAGGTCAGGGCGGCGATGCGCAGCCGACCCTCCATAAAGTGATTTTCCCGATAGGCGGTCTGGGCGATGCGGTTGTCCAAATCCTCCATCTGCTTGGCGAGAAGGTAAATTTTCTGGCCCACATGGGTCAGGAGCAGTCCATTCCGTTTGTCCCGAAAGAATAGCTTGATGTTCAATTCCGTTTCCAATTTTGAAATGGCGTTACTCACAGCAGGCTGCGTGATATACAGCATTTTCGCCACTCGTGTAATGCTTCCGCACTCTGCCACTTTAATAAAGATTTCCAGATTTCTATTCATTATCATTTGGTTATCTCCATATTATAAAAAATGAATTTTACTTATGATGAATTGTACCATATAATTAGGTGCAGAAGCAAGGAGGGGCTTCTTCTCGGCAGAGGCCAGAAGGTGCATTATGCCGCAGATGGAAGTGAAAAGCACCAGAGTGTGCAAACCAATAAGGAGTGAAATGATGATGAAAACAATCTTTATCACAGGCGCGTCATCCGGTATTGGCCGGGAAACCGCCAAGTATTTTGCAGACCGCGGCTGGCGGGTTATCGCCACCATGAGAAATCCGCAGAAGGCCGGAGAACTGGCTGACCTGCCGGGGGTGGTCATCATGCCTCTGGATCTGATGAACCCGGAGCAGATCAGAGAAACCAGCCGGAAAGCCCTGGCGGAATATGATGTGGATGTACTGTTCAACAACGCCGGTTACGGCATGATGGGGCCTTTTGAGAAACTGCCGGAGGATGAGATCCGCAAGCTCTTTGACACCGATGTAATCGGGACAATGTTGGTGACGCAGCAGTTTATCCCTCATTTTAAGGCGCGCAAAGGCGGCGCGATCCTGACGACCACATCTCTGGCCGGCATTATTGCCCTGCCGCGTGACGGCGCTTATGGCGCAGCCAAGCGGGCCCAGCAGGGAATGGTGGAGTCTCTGTATTATGAGCTGAAGCCCTTTGGCGTAAAGGTGGCTGCCATGATCCCAGGCGGAACGAATACGAATTTTCAGACGCCGATCAATATCCTGGAGGGCTATGAGGAGCCTGCAGCCAGACAGCGGGAATATCTGCTGGATGGCAACGCTGCGTTCCCCGGCCCGGAAGAGGCTGCTGTTGCGGTGTGGACCGCGGTAAACGACGGCAGGGATCAGATCAACTATCCGACGGACAGTGTGTGCCAGAGGCTCTACGACCAATATCTGAGCATGAATGTGGAGGATTTTAAGACCTACTTCTATGACCGCATTTTTGGCGGCGCAGCACAGTAAGAAATTTTCTGCAAAATTTTTGCGAGAACGGCAGGCTGGGAGAAAATTAATCGCTCCGGCCTGCCGTTCCTTATCCGTTCTTGGACTTGTATTCCTCGCCCCAGTTCCACATGGCGTCCAGGATCGGCTTTAAGCTGTATCCCAGGTCTGTCAACGTGTACTCCACCCGGGGCGGTACTTCCGCAAATACCGTCCTGGTCAAAAGCCCTGTGGCTTCCATCTCCCTAAGCTGCGCGGTCAGGACTTTCTGGGTCACATGGCCAATAGAATTTTTCAGTTCCCCAAAACGCTTTGTCCCCGGCATCAAGTCGCGGAGGATCAGTACCTTCCACTTATTGCTGATGAGCGTGAGGGTTGTTTCCACCGGGCAGGCGGGCAGCTCCTTGGCGGGTTTTCCGGTAATTTCCTTAGTCGTTTCCATAAGCAATTCTCCTTTAGTATCCCAATGGTAACTACAGCACAATATTGTGCCTGCTTTACATTTAAGCGGTATGGTATTATTGTATAACCAACGAAAGGGAAAAGCAATCCGTTCCCGTGAAAACATAGTTGGAGGCAAACAAGAAGGAGGATTCCCGATGAACCGTTTAGAACAAATACAATATTTGATCGAAGTGCTGCTCAAAGAGATGCCGGCCTATGAGGGGCAGGCAAAGGATTTTCCCGGGGATGAGCAGTCACAGCGGAGATTACTCCGCAGTCTGATGAATGTCCGCCCGCCGCTTCCCCTGGATGCGGAGTTCCTGGCGGTGCAGGACGCATTGCTCTCGGCGGAGCGGGAGGAAAAAGGCGTGGTGAATGCCGCCGATCTTCCGAGGGCTGCTTCCGATTCCCGCCTGATTCTATGGCAGGGGGATATTACCCGCCTGAGGGTGGACGCGATTGTCAATGCCGCCAATTCTGCCCTGCTGGGCTGCTTCGTTCCCTGTCACGGCTGCATCGACAATGCCATCCACTCGGCGGCAGGGCTTCAGCTTCGGGACCAGTGCAGCCGGCTCATGGAACAGCAGGGCTGCCCGGAGCCCACCGGACAGGCCAAACTGACGGCTGGCTACAATCTGCCCGCCCGGTATGTGCTGCACACTGTGGGCCCCATCATTCAAGGCCGGGTGTCCCGGCATGACCGGGAACTGCTGGCCTCCTGCTACCGTTCCTGTCTGGAGCTGGCGGCGGAGCATGATCTTCAAAGCATAGCATTCTGCTGCATCTCTACCGGGGAATTTCATTTTCCCAATCAGGAAGCAGCGGATATTGCCGTGCAGACGGTGAAAGAGTTCCTGCAAACCCCGACTTCCATCAGAAAGGTGATTTTCAATGTTTTCAAGGATTTTGACGCAGACATCTACCGCGCCTTACTCTGACCAGCTTGCGAAGATGAAGCAAGCGCTGGAGCAGGCGGAGGCGGTCATAGTAGGGGCCGGTTCCGGCCTTTCTGCTTCGGCGGGGCTGACCTACTCCGGGGAGCGGTTTGAGAAGCACTTCGGAGACTTTATCCAGAAATATGGTATCCGGGATATGTACTCCGGCGGATTCTATCCCTTTGAAACACCGGAGGAGCATTGGGCCTGGTGGAGCCGCCACATTATGATCAACCGCTACGAAAAGGCCCCAAAGCCGGTCTATGATACGCTTCTGAAGCTGGTAACTGGCAAGGAATATTTTGTGCTGACTACCAATGTAGACCATCAGTTTCAGCTGGCGGGCTTTGACAGGGAACGGCTGTTTTATACCCAGGGGGACTATGGCCTGTGGCAGTGCAGTAAACCCTGCTGTCAAAAGACATGGGGCAATGAGGAGACGGTTCGCCGCATGGTGACCGAGCAGCAAAAGATGCGTGTGCCGACAGAACTGGTTCCCTATTGTCCGGTGTGCGGGCGGCCCATGGCCATGAATCTGCGCTGCGACGGCACCTTTGTGCAGGACGAGGGCTGGTATGCCGCCGCTGGGCGCTATCAGGATTTTCTGCGGAAATATGAGGGGGCGCGGGTGGTATATTTGGAGCTGGGAGTGGGCGGCAATACCCCGGGGATTATCAAGTATCCGTTCTGGCAGATGGTTTATCAGAATCCGAAAGCCGTGTACGCCTGTCTGAATCTGGGGGAGGCGGCAGCGCCCCGGGAGATAAAGGAAAGGTCTGTCTGCATTGATGGGGATATTGGGGAAGTGCTGGAATGCTTATAAAATTTTCGGTCGAGCATACTTTACTTTCATACTAATATTACATATAATATTAGCGTGAAAGGAAGTGAAGCCATGAGACAATATGAACAGCTGGACAGGATGCTGGTAGCTCAGGATGGGATGCTGCAAACCGCTCAGGTGGTATCTGCCGGGATTTCCAAACCGGTTTTTTATCATTATGTGCGGGATCGGGAACTGGAACGGGTGGCGCACGGCATTTATCTTTCCAAGGATTCCTGGGTGGATGCGATGTACCTGATCCATCTGCGGGTTGAACAGGCAGTATTTTCCCATGAGACGGCCCTGTTTTTTCATGATTTGACAGACCGTGAGCCAACGGAATACACGGTTACGGTGAAGACTGGCTACAATCCCACCAGACTAAAAGCGGAAGGGATTCAGGTTTTTACTATCAAGGAAGAACTGCATGATGTAGGATTGACAACGGCGCAGACCCCCTTTGGGCATACTGTGCCGGCTTATGATATGGAGCGGACGATCTGCGATCTGGTTCGCAGTCGAAACAGTATGGAGATGCAGACCTTTCAGGGAGCACTCAAGATGTATGCTAGAAGAAAGGACAAGAATCTGCGGACATTGATGCGCTATGCAAAGCTGTTCCGGGTAGAGAAACTTTTGCGGCAGTATTTGGAGGTGCTATTATGATAAAGACAGCAAAGCAGTTGAAAGACCTGATTCGCAACCTCTCAAAGAAGAAGTCTGCAGACGCACAGATTTTGATGCGGAACTACATGATGGAGCGATTTCTGGAGCGCATTTCCCTCTCGAAGTACCGGGACAGGTTTATTTTGAAGGGCGGGATGCTGGTAGCAGCGATGGTCGGTCTGGATGCCCGTTCCACCATGGATCTGGATGCAACGGTCAAAGGAATCAATGTGAATGTAAATGATGTGGCGGATTTGATTGCGGGGATTGTTTCAGTCCCGATTGATGACGGCGTGACCTTTCAGGTCAATAAGGTTTCGGAGATTATGGATGAAGCGGAATATCCGGGGATTCGTGTAAGCATGACTACGGTTTTCGATGGAGTGGTAACGCCCCTGAAGATTGACATTTCTACCGGGGATGCTATTACACCAAGGGAAGTCCGGTACAGCTTCAAGCTGATGCTGGAGGACCGTTCCATCGACATTTGGGCGTATAATCTGGAAACTGTGTTGGCTGAGAAGCTGGAGACAATCATTACCAGAGCAACGACCAACACCCGCATGAGGGATTTCTACGACATTTATATTCTGGAACAGCTTCATGGGAATACACTGAATGCACAGATCCTCCATGATGCGCTGTTGGCAACCGCCCGAAAACGGGAAACGGAAGGCCATCTGGCTGAGGCAAAGGAGGTCTTTGCCGAGGTGGAGGGCAGTCCGGTAATGCAGCAGCTTTGGACAGCGTATCGGAAAAAGTTTTCTTATGCGGCTGATCTGGAATGGAATATCGTGATGAAAGCGGTTCGCATACTGCATTCTCTTGCAGAGGAAGGTTGATGGATGGAATGACCTGATATTGCCGTTCTAATTATAAATGTAGAGCACCGGAAAAATGGTGCGCAATAAACAAAATACCCCAGGGATTATTAAGTATCCGTTCTGGAAGATGACGTATGAGAACCCGAAGGCGGTGTATGTCTGTGTGAATCTGGGGGAGGCGTTCGCGCCGAAAGAGATTGAAGGGCGATCGATTTACATTGATGGGGATATTGGGGAAGTGCAGGAATGCTTATAAACGTATTTTCGTAGATTGTGCCCTTGTCTAGAGCAGGTACATTCAATGCAAACGGCGTACACTAAGTGGCAGTCGCAAAATTTGCGACTGCCACTTCCGATACAACATTTTACCACCTCCTATTTCGTTCTACTCATTCTAACCATTTTTATTGACAAGAATGGTTAGAATGAGTAGAATGTGGTTAGAATAAAATCAGGAGGTGGTCAAATGATTTTTCGGGAAAGTGAAACGGTTGAACTAAAAGAGATCGTGGTGGAGGATATAAAAAAAGAAATCATTGCTTTTGCAAAC
>DVHU01000049.1 GCA_018711815.1 Candidatus Egerieimonas intestinavium | reverse complement strand
TACCCTCTCTTTACAAGGACACACACGCCTCAATCCATGATATTTTCGCGATTTGCAGCGTTATCCTCAATCGGCGTACGTCCAGTACGCCTCAATCGTCTGCCTTGCAAATCACGAAAATCTTCATGGTTGAGGTCGCAGAGTCGAAAAGAGATAAATTTTGTGCCCTGCAAGGCACTTGTAATGAAGCGTACCGAGTGGTATGCTGATTGAAAGTAACACAGCAGGTCACAAAATTTACTCTTTATCGACCGTGTGTGCTCTTGTAAAGAGAGGGTACTATACTTATTATTATAAAACATTTGTTAAAAATTGCACGCATTTTGCGCGGGATGTGACAAATATCACGGAAAAACACAGGAATTTCTTTTATACTGTATCTGAATCATGGCTGCCCGGGCGCAGCCATAGGGAAATTCCGGACAGGAGGCAGTTTTGCGTCAGCCAACCACAGAAGAATTGAAAAATCTGAATTTTTTCCAGGGGCTTCCGGAGGCCCTGCTGCAGGAGCTGCTGCTTCTGGGAAAAGAGGTATGCCTCCCTCCCAGAACCGCCGTGTTTTCCGCCGGTCCCTCCCTGAATCAGGTCTACGTTCTCCTGGAGGGGCAGGTGATGATTTATAACCTGACCAAACACGGCCACAGAAAGATCCTCTTCCTGCTGGGCAGGGGACAGCTTCTGAACCACAGCCTGCTGGATGAGAGCAAGTCCTCCGTCTTCTGCGAGTCCATGACCGCCGTGCGTCTGCTGGCCTTTCCCCGGCTTCCGTTTCTGGAGCTGATGGAGGGGCGGCCCGCCCTCTCCCGGGCGGTTCTGCGCTCCTACGAGCGCTTTCTCTGGCGGCTCTGCCATCAGCTGAAAAACACCACCGGCCGCATGCAGGTGGAGCGCAAGGTGGCGGCCAAACTCTGGAAGCTTGCCCGGGACTTCGGCGTCCCCTGCCCCCAGGGCATCCGCATAGAGGCCGGACTCTCGGTGACTCTTCTGGCCGACCTGGTGGGGGCTCCCCGGGAGACCATCTCCCGGGCCTGCAGAAGCCTCTCCCAGCGGGGGCTGCTGCTGATCCAGGGCCGGCGCTTCATCCTCCCTGACCCGGAGGGCCTGTCACAATTTTACCGCATGTAGAGAAAGGAGAATTTTATGGGAAATCTCTGGAACACGGCGGCAGCCGCCCGGCTGCTGGCCAGACTGAAGGAAACCTACGACGTCTACGCTCCCATACGCTTTCCCGGAAGCGGCTGCTATTCCGACACGGACACCGTCCGCTACGGACAGCCGGATTCCTTTGAGGAGATCGTCTGGGACAAAAAGTCTGATTACAGCTTCAAGGAGACCTTGCTGCCTATCTCGGACACCATCTTATACTTTACGGAGAGCGATACCCGCCTCCCGGAGCCCAAAAAGCCCCGGCTGATCTTTCTTAGGGCCTGCGAGCTGAACGCCCTTAAGCGTCTGGATGAAATGTATCTGCACAACGGCCCCGCGGATTCCTACTATCAGCAGGTCCGCAGCAAAGCGAAATTTATCCTCATGGGCTGTGACCGCTCCTTCCCCTCCTGCTTCTGCGTAAGCATGGGCACCAACAAGGCCCAGGGCTATGACGGGTACGCCCATCTGTCGGGCCAGGAGCTGTATCTGGAATTTACCGACGCCTCTCTTCTCTCCTATACGGAAGGACTTGAGGCTCCCGCAGCCTCCCAGGAGGTGGCGTACGTGACCGACGGCCAGGAGCCGGTGCCCATCCCCGAGCACCTGCCGGAGGATATCGCCCTTAACCCCCTCTGGAAGGAGTATTCCGGGCGCTGTATCGGCTGCGGCCGCTGCAATTTCGTCTGTCCCACCTGCACCTGCTTCACCATGCAGGATATTTTCTACCGGGACAATGACCAGGCCGGAGAGCGGCGCCGGGTATGGGCCTCCTGCCAGGTGGACGGCTATTCTGACATTGCCGGCGGCATCAGCTTCCGCAAGGATCAGGGGGAGCGGATGCGCTTTAAGGTACTGCACAAGGTTTATCATTACAAGAACCGCTTCGGCTACCACATGTGCGTGGGCTGCGGGCGCTGTGAGGAAGTCTGTCCCGAGTACATTTCCTACATCGGCTGCCTGCACAAGCTGGCGGAAACAGGAGGTGAGGCATATGAGTAACCCTTATATCCCCTTCGCATCGGAAATCAAGGCCATCATTCCCCACACGGCCATCGAGTACACCTTCCGCATGGGCTACGTGGGCGAAGTACATCCCGGGCAGTTTTTTGAGGTGTCCATTCCCAAGTACGGGGAGGCTCCCATCTCCGTCAGCGGCATCGGCCCGGACTATGTGGATCTGACCATCCGCCGGGTGGGACGCGTAACCAATGAGATTTTCACCTACCAGCCGGGCAGAACCCTGCTCATGCGCGGCCCCTACGGCAACGGCTTCCGCACGGCGGACTACGCAGGCCGGGAGCTGGTGATCGTGGCCGGAGGCACCGGCGTCTCCCCGGTGAAAGCAGTCATCGACTACTTTGGAACTCACCCCCAGGAGGTGGCCTCCCTGACGGTTATCGCCGGCTTCAAATCCCCGGCGGACATTCTCTTTAAAGAGGATATCGCCCGCTGGGAGAGCCAGATGAACCTGATCGTAACCGTGGATCAGTCTGAGGACCCCGCTTACCGCACCGGGCTGGTGACCAAATATATTCCTGATCTGACCTTCTCTCAGCTCTCCAAGGCGGCCGCCATCGTGGTGGGCCCGCCGGTGATGATGAAATTTGCCGTGGCGGAGCTTAAGAAACTGGGAATCACCGATGAGCAGATCTGGATTTCCCAGGAGCGCAAGATGTGCTGCGGCCTGGGCAAATGCGGCCACTGCCGCATGGGCGACGCCTATATCTGCCTGGACGGCCCGGTCTTTAACTATACGGAAGGAAAGAAACTGCTGGATTAGGAGGAAACGCTTATGTATCTGGATATTAACACAAAGAAATTGAAGAAAAATGCCTTCCGCGTTTCCAAAAACCGCGGAGAGACTGCCTCCCGGGTGCGGGTGCCCGGAGGAAAGTGCAGCGCCCAAGTGCTGCAGCAGGTGGCGGATATTGCCCAGGAGTACGGCAACGGCAGCGTTCATCTCACCACCCGTCAGGGATTTGAGATCGAGGGAATCTCCCTGGCGGACGTGGACAAGGTAAATGAGCGGCTGCAGCCCATCATCGAGGCCATGGAGATCAACCAGGAGACTCCGGGAAAGGGCTATCCGGCCTCGGGAACCCGTAACGTGTCGGCCTGCATCGGAAACCGGGTCTGTCCCTTCGGCAATTATAACACGGCGGCCTTCGCCAAGCGGATCGAGGACGCCATCTTCCCCAACGATCTGCATTTCAAGATCGCCCTCACCGGCTGCGCCAACGACTGCATCAAGGCCAGGATGCATGATTTCGGCATCATCGGCATGACCCTTCCCCAGTACGACCCCAGCCGCTGCGTGGCCTGCAACGCCTGCGTCAAGGGCTGCGATCAGCTGTCCGTGGACGCCCTGCGGATGGAGAATTACAAGATCGTCCGCAACGAGGAGAAATGCGTGGGCTGCGGCGTGTGCGTCACCAAGTGCCCCACCCGGGCCTGGACCAGAAGCCAGAAAAAGTATTACCGGCTGACCATCATGGGCCGCACCGGAAAGCGCAATCCCCGGCTGGGGGAGGACTTCCTGGTTTGGGCCGATGAGGACACCATCATCAAGGTCATCCTCAACACCTACCGGTTTGTGAAGGAATATATCGATCCCAAGGCCCCCGGCGGCAAGGAGCATGTGGGCTATATCATCGACCGGGTGGGCTTTACCGAATTTAAAAAATGGGCCCTGGAGGGTGTGGAGCTGCCCCCGGAGACCATCGTGAAGGACTGCGTATACTGGAGCGGAATTCATTATCGCTGATGGTGAGGAAGGTTTTCCTTCCCCAGTGACCCTACAGTAAAGGCCGCCGCCATAATCGGCGCCCGGGAGATGCTCTCTCCGGCGTGATTATGGCGGCGGCCTGACTTTTTATTGATCCAGCAGGGCGAAGGTGCCCATGGCTTCTTTTACATTTTTCTTCATTCCCTCCCGGGCTGCCCGGATGATCTGGCTGTAGAACAGCGGCTCTCCCTCCCGGCAGGCGGCGGCGCACTGGGCTGCCGCGGTGCCGCCTGCTTTATCCATGTAGGTGAAGTAGTTGATCTTGCGCACTCCCGCCTGCACGGCCCGGTGAAATTCCCGGGGACTCACCCCGCTTCCTCCGTGCATGACCACAGGAATCCCGCCGGCCTCTCTTCTGACTTCCTCCACGATGGAGAAATTCAGTTTCGGCGCAGTCAGGTAGATGCCGTGGGTGGTGCCGAAGGAACAGGCCAAGGCGTCGATTCCCGTTTCCCGGACAAACTCTGCCGCCTGCCGGGGATCCGTATAGATCTTGGTCTCGTCAGCTTCCCCGGTGCCGTCCCCGGCCCCGGACTCTCTCTTCCCCATGGAGCCCAGCTCCGCCTCCACAGAGGCTCCCCACCGGGCCGCCAGGGCCACCGCCTTTTTCGTATTTTCCACGTTCTCCTGATATCCCAGCACGGAACCGTCGTACATGACGGAGGTAAAGCCCAGCTCCAGGGCCCTCTGCAGGTATTCCAGGGTCTCCCCGTGATCCAGGTGCACGCACACCGGAATCTTTGCCTTCCTGGCCAGCTCCACCATCAGCGGCCCGATGAGCTCCAGGGGAATCCAGTCCTCATGGCACTGGGCGTGCTGGATGATCACCGGCAGCTGCAGCTCATCCGCTGCCGAAAGAACCGCCTGCAGGCTCTCCAGGTTAGGGGTATTGAAGGAGCCCACCGCAATCTGCCGCTCCTCGGCTATGTCCATCATTTCTTTTAAGGTAATTAACATCTCTTTTCCTCCCGCTTATACCAGGGGCCTCACGGCCTCATATACCTTCTGGTACCGCTCAAAGATCTTCTGATATTTTCTGTGCCACTCCTCCCGGGGCTTGTACACTTCCTTCTTTTCCACCATGCGCTCCGCGGCCTCCTTCAGATCCCGGAAGATGCCCACCGCCACGCCGGTGAGCATGGCGCTGCCCACGGTGCCC
>DVHU01000048.1 GCA_018711815.1 Candidatus Egerieimonas intestinavium | reverse complement strand
ATAAAGGAATGGGAATGTACCTGTCATGGGAAAGCAAGGGATACGATCAGGTTCTTTTAGCGCTACCGCATCCTGTACCCGTTTCAGTCTCTGCTGGTATAGAATCGCCTGCGGCACTCTGTCCACTCCTCTCTTTTTATCATGCCTGATTGCCATGCAAACAGCTTACCTTTACGCTCAGAGCACCTCAATGAGCTTGCGCACAGAGCGTCCCTGATGACCGCAGTTGTACTCATCCTCCCGATAGAGCTTGAGGGCCCCTGTTGGACACACCCGAACACAAGCAGGTTCCATTCCGTGGGCTATTCGGACAGAGCAACCATCACATTTCTCCATTTTTCCTTGTTCATTAAAAGATGGAACCCCAAATGGACATGCCATTGCGCAGCTATGGCAACCGATACAATTTTGGTTATCATAGACGGTAAATCCGGTAACCGGATCTTTGTGCAGGCAGGCTGACGGACAGGCCAAAACACATGGGGCATCCTGGCAATGCATGCAGGAGAGAGAAGCGTACTGGAGCTCCACGCGCGTACCGTTTTGATGTTCGATGCAGTAAACACTGCGGAATGGCATTTCCTTTGTAGGATCTATGTCATTTTGATCCATACATGCTACTGCGCACGCTCCGCATGCGGAACATTTTTCCATATCCAGATCCAGATAGAGCTTCATGCTATCATCTTCCTTTCACCACGGCTTAGCCCGCGCAGGGCTCCATATCGCACCCGATGCTCTTATAGGCCGGGAAGCCGGTACAGGGATCCAGCCAATCAGCCGGGATCAGTGCGTTGGCATTTGCCTCCTCATAGCCGTGGAAAAGATGAATGGTTCCCTCCAAAACAGCTGAGGTGGGGTTGACCTTAACGCACAGGCTACCGCCGTCGGTAGTCAGGCGGACAGAATCACCACGGGACAGGCCGAGCCGGGCAGCATCCTCCATACTGATATCTGCCATGGGCTCCGGACGCAGACTGCGTAATACCGGCACATTATGCAGCCTGGAGTGGAGCGTGTTAGGCAGACGCACCCCGGTGGAAAGAATATATTTTCGGTTCCCTTGGGGATGGTAGAGTTCCTCTGGATAGCTGGGGACTGCGGGCGCTCCTTTCTGAGCCAGCAAGGACGACTCCAGCTCAAATTTTCCCGACGGGGTTGGGAAGCCGTTGGCAAGGGTCAGGCCCACCTGCGGCGGGGCGGCTTCCGGAACCAGGACGGGGAACTCACTGGCCTTCAGGCTGTCCACCGAGACGCTCAGATCCTGGAACATATAGTCCACAGCCGCCTCGTATCCCCGGCAGAGAAGCTCATCCTGGGGTGCGAGCCGTTTGGCCAGATCGGTAATAATATCTGTATCGCTTCTGCTATCATACAGGGGGTCGATTACCGGCTTGGTAAAAAAGGCGTGACCAGATGGGTAGACCCGCATCTCCCCCCTCTCAAAAGAGGTACAGGCAGGCAAAACAATGTCAGCATACCGGGTACACGGGGTGGAGAAGAGATCCACATCCAGGAAGAAATCCAGCTTTTCCAATGCCCGGCACAGTTTGGCCGTATCAGGGAACATAAGCAGGTTCATACCAAACCCCAGCAGGGCCTTAATGGGATAAGGTTTTTCCTCCAGAATCTGTTGGGACAGTTCCACGGCCTGGAATTCGTCCTGGAACAGATCCCAGGCAGGGAAACGGCCCGCCCCGATAGGAGTATGGATACTCTGGAGCCTGGTGGCTCCGGTATATTCCCGCTCCCGGGTCTGGAATCCTGCTGCCTGATAGTTATAGGAGTGCACAATTGGGAGATTTCCGCCCGGGCGGTCGTAATTTCCAGTAACGGCTAGGAGCGCCAGAATGGCACGGTAATTCTGATAGCCGTTCCGATGCTGGGTAATCGGGGAGGCACTCTGGTGCATACAGGCCGGCCCGCCCTTGGCGATCATCTCTGCTGCCGCTACAACCTTGTCCCGCGGGACACCGGTAATCTGTTCCACAGTACCCAAGTTAAACTTATCGCACTCCCGGCGGTACGCCTCCTGTCCCACTGTAAACCGATCCAAATAGTCCTGATCCTGCCAGCCGTTCTCAAAGATCACTCGGGCGATGCCCAGGGCCAGGGCTCCGTCCGTGCCCGGCTTCAGCTGGAGGTGCAGATCCGCCATCTTGACTGCCGGGGTAATTTTAGGATCTACAATGAGTAACTTTCCACCTCTGGCCTTGAACTCCTGCATCTCGCCCACAGCCAGATGACTGGAGTAGTGCGGGCCGTACCCCCATCCGATATAGGTGGCGGCATGGGCCATGTCCGGCACAGCGAAGGAACCAGTGGTGGCCAGCCAGGCCATCATGGTGGCGTCAAAGCAGACGCTGGACTCTGTTCCATAATTGATGGTTCCAAAGGAGTAGGCAAACCGCTTGAGCAGTCCCCGGTACCACTTGGTATATCCGGAAAAGACCGCCACCGCATCCGGCCCATCACTCTCCTTAATCTTTGTCAGGCGGGCGGTAATCTCGTCATAAGCCTCCTCCCAGGTAATCGGCTCAAACCTTCCCTCTCCCCGTCTGCCCACCCGGCGCATGGGTGTCTTGAGACGATCTGCACGGTAGATGTACTCCCGGTTGGCCGCTCCCTTGGTGCAGAGCAGACCGTGATTGTGGGGGTGCTCCTTCGTACCCTCTACCTTAATTACTTTGCCATCCAGCACGTAGGCGTCAACGCCGCAGTGGTTTTCCGGCGTACAAATATCGCACAGGGTATGTTTAACCGTAATCCCTGTCTCAGGACAGGGGATTTTTGCCCTGCGCAGCTTTTCCAATTCAGTCATAATCATTGCCCTCCACCAGTTTGATAAATGCTTCATCCACACCCTGGCGGCGCAGCTTTTCCATCAAAAGGGGATCCGCACACCGCTCTCCTCGCAGCTGCTTAATCAGAATCCCCTTCACAATGCCGCTGATGCGTTCACAGTCCAGGATATTTACACAGTTGAGCCTGCCTTGTCCTACCGTAGCCTCCAGCCAGAGGCCGCCCTGGCGATGCGCAAACACAATATGCTCACCGGGAAGGCGCTTGTCCCCCAGGCTGATGAAATCCATCCCCATAAAATGGGTGATATTGTGGACAAGATTACCCTCATAGCAATCCGAAGCCCCAGCCATCTCAGCGCCAGCCACATCACCCTGCCGGCCGGCATTGGCCCAGAGCCCCACAGCCTGGAATTGTCCATCCTGGATATTGATACTCTCTACACAGTCGCCGGCGGCGTACACACCGGGGACTGAAGTGGCCATGTGGGTATCCACCCGGATGCCCCCTCTTCCAGTCTCCAGCGTTTCAGGGGTCAAATAGTCCAGGCTGGGTCGGGTCCCGATACACAAAACCGCCAGATCGCACACCTGCCGGCTGCCGTCGGTGAAGCAGACGGTAATGCCGTCCTCCTGTTCCTGCAGCCCAGTGATGCCTCGACCAAAGGCCAGTCCTACACCGGCCCTCTCCAGCCGGCGTTCGATCTCTTCCGAAATGCTGTCAAAGGCGGACAGCGGGAAAATATGTGGGGCCATATCGCTTAGGGTACAGGCGATTTTGCGCTGGTGGAGCAGCTCGATCACCTTGATACCTACCATGGAAGCACCCACCACCACCGCAGAGCGTACGTCCCCCCGTTCCAGCCTATCCCGCAGTCGGCGGGCGTCCCGCATGGTACGCATGGTAAAGACATGGGGGCTCTTATCTCCCTCCATGGGCGGAACAAAGGCATGGGCCCCCGTGCACAACAACAGTTTGTCGTATTTCGCTTCGTCACCCTGAGTTGTGGCTACAGTGCGGGTACGGGGCTCTACCCGAGTCACCCGCTGGGCGTGGATAGACAGGCGAAGGGTAGCCTCCAGTTCCTCCAGTGTTCCAAAGGGGTAAGCGGCCTCCTCTGGAATCTTTCCTCCAGTCACATAGGTGGTGAGCATGGGATTTTCCGGTGCCATGCCTGTATCGGTATAGACGTGGATCTCGCCCGTAAAGCCATGCTCTCGCAGCGCTCGGGCGCCGTGGCAGCCGGCACAGCCAAAGCCGATAATTGCATATCGCTCCACGTAATCACTCTCCTTGTATGTGCGCTGGCCAGGCATGGAAAGCGCCGCCCGGGGGAAACCAGCGGGCGGCGCTTTCTCCCGGCATGCTAGGGCGGGAAGCGCCCATCTTCTCCAGCGCCAGGTCTGGTTTACTTATGCAGCAGGGCGCCGATGGAGGCCACGTCGTCGCAGTTCTCCAGATCCGCCAAAGCGTGCACTACCTGCTCCATCCGCTCCCCCTTTAGGGTGGGGGCTGCCTGTACCTTAAACCGCTCCACGAACTCCTCATGGGTCAGCATATTTCTGGGGTGTCCGGGGTGGCAGTCCATACTCTCAGAGTAGACCTTGCCATCCTTGGTGGTGATGGTGAGCTTCTTCGTGGGGAACTCACCATTTTGGAAGCCCTTAAAGCACTGATTCAGGTAGTGCGGCGCGCTGGGCCCGCCGTGCACCTTGGCCGCCAGCTCCAGAATTCTGGGATCCTTCAGCTTGGCCCTGTCAAACCAGCCGGGGCCAGGGGTAGGCTCCAGCAGATAAGCGGCCAGCATGAAGGGGGCGCTGAACTGGGCCTGGGTCAGGGAGTTGAAGCCCTCAGGGGAGAAGTACATACGGCCTACGGTGGGGGGATCCAACTCGATGTCCGCAATCTCTTCGGGCTTGATGTGATACTTGGTGGAGATGACATGGGCCAGTTCAATGGGGGTCTGGAGCCACATGTTGGCGGGCCAGTGCTTGAGCAGCACCTCCATGGTCAGCCAGCGCTTGCCCAAATCCTTGGTGTACCACTCAGGCCTCGGAGTTGGGGTCATGTGGTAGTCAAAGGAATAGGTGTCATCGAAGCAGTCCATATAGTTGTCCACGCCGGCCTTGGCGCACAAGGCAGCCAGGATGCCATCCTTGGCGCGGAAGCCGTGCTCGTAGTGGTAGGCATCAGACATAGTGATGTGGTGCAGTTGACTGGGAATGGGGCAGCACAGCACACCAAAGCCAAACGCCTGGTTGATCTGGTCGGGCGTCAGATCCATCAGTTTAGCTGCGGGGGTGACGCCAGCAAAGACCTGCCAGGAGGTCAGGCCCCAGCCCTTCATAAAGTCCCAGTCGGCGGGGGGCTGTACCACCATGGCGATGCGCTGATAGACCTCGTAGGCGGCCACCACAGCGGTCAGGAACTCCTTGCCGCTCTTGTGCAGAACCTCAGCCACCGCCCAGGATACGGGGATCACGCCGGCAGAGGGGTGGCCTGTCCAGGAACAGTCCTCCCAGTCCAGCATATCCGCCAGAGTGCTGTTGCAGAAAACGGCGCTGGTCATACTGACCTTGCTGCCATCGATCCACAAAGTGGCTTCCGGCTCCCCGGTGCCACAGCTTTTGCCGATGTCGATGGCCTTTTCCGCCATGGGAAGCCCGTTGGCTCCCAGGGAGACACCGATGGTCTGCATGGCCATGTGCTTGGCACGCTCCAGCACCTCGGGTGGTATGTCCTCATACTTCAGGTTTGCGGTAAAATCGGCCAGGGTCTGAGTATACTTGGTGGTAATTTCTTTGGCGTTGATACGGAAACCCATACTGTTTTCCTCGCTTTCACCAAAATATTCCAGATGCTCCTTTTTCCTTCTAAAAACAAATCCGGGAGGTCAGGCGCTCCAGCACAGCTAAAGCGCTCCACGCTGCCAGCTCCGGCCCCTCAGTGCTCAGTTCCGTGACCAAACTGGCCCGGCCGAAAGCACCGGAGAGCTCAGTGGTAAACCGCAGGGGCTCCCCCGGCTCCACGAGGACACGGGTATCCTCCGTGCCGGCGGTGGCCAGTGCCACGGTAACGCCCACGTTCATATGGTCGGGAAACCGGCGCCACGCTTCCCCGGCAGTGGTGGATAACCTGTCGTCAAGACTGCGCAGGGCCGGGTCGCCATGCCCCGAGGCGCTGGCCGGCTTTTGTTTGGTGAAGGTGACCTCCACCGGACCCATGAGCCGGGCCGCCCGCATAAGATCGAAGCCCGCTGCCACACCTGCAGCCAGGTGTACGCGTCGATCATATCGTTGGGCAGCATCCCGTACCTGTGCGGAAAAATACGGATCGGAAAAGACTCCGGTGGACAGGACGATCAAATCCGCTCCGGCGGCCAGCACGGGTACCGCAGCCTCCCGGAGCACCTGCCCATTGGCGGCCTCCACCACATAGTCCGGACGGAGGCTCAGCAGCGCATCCAGGCTATCCCCACAGGCACAACCCAGGCGGCCAGCCACTTCTCTCCTCCGATGGGGTGAACGGCCGAAAACGCCAGCCAGTTCCACGCCAGGGAGCCGGCCCTCGGCCAGCGCGCCAGCTACGATCTGCCCCAGGCGGCCGCACCCCAACACACAGACCTGCTTCACCGTCTAGTTAGTCCTTTTTTCGGTTCAGCACTGCCATGCACTCAATCTCGACCAAGAATTCCGGACGGGCCAGGCAGCCGGCCTGGAGGATAGTGCTGGCGATAGGGTGCTCCACCAGCTCAGGGGCGAACTCCTGGTAGAACTTCAGCTCAGTGGCGCGCATGACGGGGTAGTCCTTGATGTCCTTGAGCATGATAAAGGTCTTGAACACGTTTTCCAGGCAGGAGCCGGCCTCCTCAAGCACCTGCTTCATCTTGGTCAGGGCCACCCACATCTGATCCTGCATGGTGTTGGTGGTGCAGCTGCCGTCCTCAAAGGTCTGGGCGGTCATGCCGGAGACGTAGATGATGTTGTCCACCACCACCGCGTTGGCGTAGATGGGGGTGCCGGGGGCTACGTTGGGGTACTTCTGCTCCACCCCCTTGATGTAACAACTATATTTTTTGATTTCGCTCTCCATAAGAAGTCCTCCTTTTCTGGATACTCGATCTCACAGGATCAGCGGTGCAGCAACCCGGCGATCTCACTCATATCCGCGCAGTCCTCCACGCGGGCCAGCAGCTCCACGGTCTGTTCCAGCCGTTCGCCGGACATACAGGCGGCGGCCTGGACGCGGAAGCGATCCTTAAACTGCTCCAGGGTCATCATGTTGCCCGGATGCCCCAAATGTTTCTCCATGGTTTCGGAGAAGGTACGCCCATCATTGGTACGGATGGTCACCGTAATCACGGGGTGGTGGCCCTTCTGGAAGTCCTTGAAACATTTAGGCATCAGCAGGGGCTCACTGGGGCCGGACTTGATCTTGGCGGCCACGGCCAAAATCTCCGGATCGGTAAGGTGTTCCTTCTGCAGCCACTTGCAGCTGGGGGTGGGGTCGCAGATATAGCTGGCCAGCATATAGGGCATGCTGAACTGGGCCTGGGTCAGGGAACTGTAGCCTTCGGGATAGTAGGCCATACGCAGATAGGTGGGCGGGTCGATCTCCACCTCGGCAATGTCGGCCTTGGTCAGGCCATTCTTGGTCATGATGCTGTCGGTGAGCTCCAGGGGGGTCTGGATCCACATGTTGGCAGGCCAGTGCTTCAGCAGGGTCTCCATAATCAGCCAGCGCTTGCCCAGATCCCGGGTATACCAGCTGCTGTCCGGGGAGACGGTCATCCAGTTCTCAAAGGCCCAGGGGTCGTCCAGGGCGTCCGTATAGTTGTCCACGCCCTCCTGTGCGTTGAGGGCACACATGACGCCCTCCATGGAGCGGAAGCCGTGCTCATAGTGGTAGGCGTCGCTCATGGCGGACTGATGGAAGCTCTGGGGGATGGGGCAGCTGGTGACGCCGAAGCCGATGGCCTGATTGATCTGGGTCAGATCCAAGCCCAGCAGTTTGGCGGCGGGCACCACAGCGGCAAAAATCTGATAGGCAGTCAGGCCCCAGCCCTTGTAGTTGGGCCAGTTCTCCGGGGGCTGCACGGCCATGGCGATGCGGGTGTAGACCTCATAGCCGGCCACAATGGCGGTGAGAAAGTCCTTGCCGCTCTTGTGCCCCGCCTCGGCACAGGCAAATGCTACGGGGATGATACCGGCGGAGGGATGTCCCGTCCAGGCGCAGTCTTCCCAGTCCAGCGCGTCGGACAGGGTGCTGTTGCAGAACACCGCGCCGGGGATGGTACACTTGCTTCCGTCAATCCAAAGGGTAGCCTCTCCCCCGGTGCCGCCGCAGCGCTTACCCAGGGAGATGGCCCGCTCAGCCACAGGGATACCATTGACCGCCAGGCCGGCTCCGATGGTCTGCATAGCGATGACCTTAGCCCGCTCCAGCACCTCAGGCGGGATATCCTCATACTTCAGTTCGCGGATAAATTTAGAGAGCGTTTCGGTGTAGTTGGTCTCGGCCTGAGAACCAAACAGATGGAAAGCCATATTGCAGCTCCTTTCTCACTACATTTGCATCAGATTGGGCAGGAATAGAGAGATCTGCGGAATAAAACAGATGACCAAAGTCGTGATAATAAGAATAATGATATAGGGGACAATGGATCTGGCCACAAAGGCAAAGGGCTTATCGGCCACCTGCATGGTGACAAAGAGGTTGGTGCCAAAGGGCGGGGAGATATAGCCCACCTGGGAGGCCAGGATCGCCATGATACCGAAATGGATCAAATCCACCCCATACATGTTCAGCAGCGGTACCAGGATGGGCGCCAAAATGACGATGAGGGCGATGGTATCCATGAAGCACCCCGCAATGAACAGGATGATCATTACAATCAGGATCAGCATTGCCTGAGAGGTGACGATGCCGGAGATGAAGCTTACCACCATGGCGGGGATCTGCATGACGGTGATCAGGTAGCTCAGGGCTGTGGCCGTGCCGATGATCAGCAGCAGAGAGGCCGCCTGTACAATGCCCTTGTAGAAATACTCCACCATCTCCTCAAACTTTAGGGTCCTGTAGATAAACTTCTCAATCAACAGCACGTACACCGTGGAGATGGCCGCCGCCTCGGTGGGGGTGGCCCAGCCAGTGTAGATGGACCCCAGCACAATCACAGGGAAGAGCAGGGCCGGGATACCCTCCACAAAGATTTTGACCGCCTCCTTGGCGGAGTAGCGTACCGGCGTCCCCAGTTTCTTGACGGAGCAACGGATGAACACATAGATACACCAGACCAGGGCCAGCAGGATTCCAGGGATAAAGCCGGCCATGAACTGCTTGCCCACGGAGGTGCCCATGGCCACGCAAAACATGACCATCGGCGCGCTGGGCGGAATCAGAATGCCCAGGGAGCCGCCGGAACACACAGCGCCTACGTTCATAAGTTCGGGGTATCCCGCCTTCTTCAGGGCAGGGATCATCAGGGTACCCACCGCCACCACTGTGGCCATGGAGGAACCGCTGATGGCCGCAAAGAAGGCACAGGTGGCAATGGTGGCGATCACAGGGCCTCCTGGTAAGCGGCCAAAGATCACGTTCATACACTTGATCAGATTTTCGGAGGTCTTGCCCCGGGAGGCGATTGAGCCAGCCACGATGAAGAAGGGGACGGCCAGCAGGGTGGTGGAGTCCAAACCGGTGAACAGCTGCTGGGAGACCACCACTAGGTCGGTGTTGGTATATAAAGCGACGCCGCCGGCGGCGCACATCATGACCACCGCATAGATGGGTACACCCAGGATTAGGAGGACAAAAAAGCCAATGATAACAGCCATCCGGGTTTCAACTCCTTTCTTCTTCCGCTGTAAGCTCCGCCGACGTCCCGGGATTCTTCAGCTTCACAAACAGGAGGATGAGGTGTACCAGTGAACGCACCGTCATGCCACAGAAGCCGATGGGGATGAAGGCGAAGAACACAAAGACAGGCACACCCAGCGTGGCGGTCATGGCACCAAACATCATCATTGTGCCTAACTGTTTGAATGCGTAGAAGGTCATGATCACCAGGAACACAGTAAGGACGATGGCGCTGACAATCTCAAAAATAGTGTTTTTTCTTCCCTTAAACAGGCTGACTACCATGTCCATCCTGGGGTGGAGACCTTGGGTGGTAGCAATAGCCGAGCCGATAAAGGTGCAAATGATCAGAATATAGCGGTTGAGCTCCTCCAGCCAGTTAAAGCTGAAACCGAAGAACTTCCGACCAATAACATTGACCACCACTGCCACGGTGGCGAAAAAAAAGATGGCGAACAGGCAGTACCGTTCAACTTTTGTGAATACGTCGTAAATCTTCCGCAGAGCACGCATTGCCCCACGCTCCTTTCACTTCTGAATGTTCCGGGACGGGCCGCCCCAGCCCCGGAACACGGTTGGAAGGGGTTACCGCTTGGAATCCACAAAGTCGATGAACCAGTCGTAGAATTCCTCGCCGATCACACTGCGATACTGTTCATAGAGGGGCTGAGAGGCGTCGACCCACTCCTGGCGCTGCTCATCGGTCAGGTCGTATACCTCCACGCCGGCATCGCGCACCTGCTGGGCACACTCTTCCGCCAGAACCGGCATCTCCTCCTTCACCTCAGGATAGGTATCCAGGAATGCCTGATGAATGGCCTCCTGCGTCTCTGCAGTGAGAGAGTTCCACAGATTCAGGTTCATAAAGGTAGCCTGGGTATGATAGACATGGTAGGTGTTTGTGGTGTTGTCTACGACCTCGGTAAACTTCATAGTCAGGTTTCCATCATTGGAGTTCTCGATACCGTCGATGACGCCCTGCTGCATGGCGGTATAGGTCTCGCCATAGGAGATAACGGAACTTCCCAGTCCCCAGAGCTTCATCATATCCGTATAGATGGTGCCGTCCATGACGCGCAGCACCTGCCCCTTGGCATCAGAGGGTACAATGACAGGATCACCTTTCAAGGAGATATTTCTGGGCACAGCCAGGTCAACACCCAGATACTGCATACCCACCTTATTGGCGGCCTCGTTCATCTTCTCATAGTACTCCTCACTGGACACCACATCATAGTAGTGTTCGAGGCTGTCAAAGACAAAGGGCAGGCAGAGGACGTTCATCTCAGGCATAACGGTGGCCACCACGTTGGGGGAGATAGATGCCTGGTTGATGGTTCCAGAGATCACGCCCTCCAGGGTCACCTTCTCATTGCCCAGGGTACCGTTGGGGTAATACTCATAGGTAATAGCGCCACTGGTATTTTCGTTTACCCGGTCACCAACCACGTGATGCCATTTCTCATCGTTGCTCCCGGACGGTGGTGTAAAGGCCCACTGGATGGTCATGGCCTCCTGCTCTCCGGTGGCCGCAGGGGCATTGCTGCCGCTGGGCTGGGAGGGCTGTCCCCCGCAGGCAGCCAGCATAGAGGCAAGCAGAGACAGGGTCAGGATCAGAGCTGTGAGTTTCAGGTGCTTTTTCATGATTTTTCCTCCTTCTCTTGATTTGGCCGAACATTTTCCTTAGGCTCCGTTGAACAGGTATGTATTAATCTCCTCAGGAGTTCTGCCCGTAATGCCAAGATCTTCTAAGGTTAGGCCCTTCTCAAAATAATCCTCTTGGTTAACTGCTCCCGCAAGCTGTACCAGCGCGTGGATCGTGGGTGTTTTCAGTCCCAGTCGGTCAGCCAGGTGCATCAGAATGGAATCGCCCACCGTAGCATCCTCCACCACATAGCGGTGCTTCATGCTGCTGGGCCCCGCCAGATCCCGGAAGCAGTCCAGTTCGGGAAACTTGTCATATTGTACCAGATGTTCCATATGGTCGGTGTGGATGACCATCTGATATCCCATGGCTTCCATGACGGGGCGCTTATCCGCCTCTGCTGCCTTCTGGCAGTTGATAACCCCCCGAGAGAGGCCGTCTCGATACATGGCAAACTCAGGGTTTCGCTCCACCCCACAGGTGTTCAACAGGGCTCCCGCCAGATGGATAACTACGTTAGGGGCATTAAGTGCGGTCTCAAAGACATTTTTCGCCGGAGTGCAATCATAAAATTTGGAAAACCGCTCCATTAATTTGGGTGTATCCTTTGCAGGGAAAGCCGCCACAGGCTTTGCCTTATAGACTCCAGCTGCGATACCCACACCATCCCCCAGCATGCGGCAGGAGAACATGTTGCCCAAGGTTTCCCCCACTACTGTTCCGCAGTCCGGCCCGAA
This sequence comes from Candidatus Egerieimonas intestinavium, assembly GCA_018711815.1. Classification (GTDB taxonomy): domain Bacteria; phylum Bacillota; class Clostridia; order Lachnospirales; family Lachnospiraceae; genus Egerieimonas; species Egerieimonas intestinavium. The sequence goes on along the minus strand of DVHU01000048.1, from coordinate 1,269 downwards.
AATCCGTTTAAACCGGATGGAACCGAAATTTCCCGCAGAAAGAACGATTACAGTGTCATCTGTCACCAATGGTTTGAGGGCCTTGGCCAATGTCTCGTGCCGCCAGGCTACCATGGAGACTATCACCAGCTCCACACCATCCAGGGCCTCCGCCAGATTATCGGTGATCTTGTCCAGCACTGCGAACCCGTTCAGGCCATTCCCAGTGAGTTCCACTCCTCCGCGCTTCTGGATTCCATCAATATTTTCATGCCAGTAGGCCGCTTCCTCATAGAGATTTACGGAATAGCCCCGCAGCTTTAATTCCGCGGCGATATAACAGCCTGTCCCTCCGCCGCCCAATACAGCTACCTGTGCCATCTGCTCTCACTTCCCGTCTTGTTATACTATACGTTTGTTCAAAGCGTAAACAGTTTTCCGAGGCCCACATCGTCCCGGATGGATAGGGCGCGCAGTGCCCCCCACAGGGACGCCTGGTTGCTTGTAACCAGCGGCCGGCCAAAATCTCGCTCCATCATGTTGATCCCATGGGCAACGCCCAGCCCGGTACAACTGACAAAGATCGTGTCTGCTTCGTCCCGCAGGACGCTCTTGGTTAGGTGATACATCTCCCGCAGGGAGGTACGGGGCATCAGATCCGGGTCCAAGTTCTGTAGACCCTTGATGCACAGCACCTCGAATCCACTGTCTTCCAGGAACTTCTTTTCGATGTCATTTACACTGTCCACATAGGGGGTTGACACCACAAGGCGTTTGGCGTTAAGAGCCCGGAGCGCAGAGATCACTGCCGAGGAAGTCGTAAGCGCCCGAATGCCTGTCTTATCCTCGATGCGCTTAATAATCTCCTGGTCATAGCCAAACCCTTGGATCAGGCTCCCACTGGTACATCCAAAGATAATAACGTCCGGGTGGGCCGTGGCCAAAAGCTTGGCCGCCTCATCTACCCGGTCCCCCATTTCTTTTAGTCCCTTGGGATCCACCCGCTCGAACAGAACACGCTGCGTCACCACTGTCACGCCTTCCGGCGCATACTTGTGGAACTCGTGCTCGGGGTTTGTTCCATTTCCCGGCATTACCAGACCGATTCTTGCTCGCCATCCGCAATACATAGAAGTCCTCCTCTCATCTTGTTGTTATTTTGTATAACTTCCCGGGACATCCCGTAATTAGATTATATAGATTGCACATCCAGAAGTGAAATAATTATATGAAGTAAGGCACCTTTGTTTATTCTTTGAAGTTATAAATTCTATTGACTGGAATCGAACC
>DVHU01000047.1 GCA_018711815.1 Candidatus Egerieimonas intestinavium | reverse complement strand
TTGCTGCCGTAGGCGAAGCCCTGACTGCCGTTGATGGCGCTCAACCCCGGAATATCCAGACAGACAACGCCCAGGCTGCTGTAGTGGTCAGAACTAAAACGGTAGATTACCTGAAGGTATGAGCGCAGATTTGGCAGTTCCTCGGACAATTCTATGGTGCCCTCCCTGTTGGGAGAGTGGCCGTTCCGAAATCTTTGGGGCTCCCGCAGAAGGTGGGGGATGATGGCGCTGAACAGCGCAGCGTCCGCCGGGTGTTTCCTGGCATTCTCAATGCAGAGAACTCCCCAAATATCTGCCCCGTCGATCAGGGGGAAGGCGGTGAAGTACCAGGGCTCCTCGGCTTCCGGCCCCTGCTGGAAGGCGGGCTGTGTCCTGGACAAAAATACGGGAGAGCGTTCCTGGATACAGCGATTCAGGAACGGGAAGCTGGACAAAGGCATGCCGGAGACCGCCTGCTGAATGCTGTGTTTTTTTCGGCCCACCCACTCATAGGGCATAGTGATAGTCAGCTGATTTTCCGTCAGCCTGAGCAGATACACCCGATCAGCGTGATAATAGCCCCCGATTTGGCTGAGGGTGTTATACATGGAATCATCCAGGGAATCCGCAGTGAGCATTGAGGAAATCACCTGGAGCGCCACGTCTTTTTCACTGTCAGACAGTGAACGCGCCATCTCCGCCTGATGGACGGTGATATGATCAGTATCGCTGTTAAACTGCAGTTCATCCCAGCTCCAGTCATCCTCTTCCTGAGGAAAAGCTACCTGATCTGTGGAGGCGCTGCGCAGCAGCTGACACAGCCGGGAAGCTTGACGAAGCATGGTTTCGCAGTCTGCCTGATTTGCCGGGAGACACACCGCTCCGGCCACCAGGCGCAGGGTATCCATAGGCAAACTGTCTGTCAGTACCAGGCGGACGAAGATAAAAGCCTCTTCCAAACGGCGGCGCAGTTCGGTTTTGGACTGTATATCCGGGAAAAAGGCTAACAGCTGCGCGGGCGTGTGCTGGCCGATGACGCACTCTGCTCCCAGAGCCACGGCAAAGGCCTCCGCCATGTAACGGCGCTCATGGTCTCCCGGGCTGCTGCCTGAGGCATAGAGCTGATCCAGGCCGCCTATCTGGATGAGAGCCAGAGAGCAGCGCTTTCGGCCCTGCCGGTGCAGGAGGGAGGTGATCAGCTGCTGAGTCGTGGCGCTGTCGTACAGTCCCGTCACGGAATCCCGGACGACGGTGTGGGGAAGCGCCTGTTCCCAGCGGTAGTGCTGATCCCACAAGCTGATATAAAGAAAGAGATAAATTTCACCCGTAAAGAAATCCTGTGCCAGATTCGCCGTGTAGCGCACCCAGCAGATATTTCCATCCCCGTCCACCCGGCGGTATTTCTGGGAGAGCCAGAGTTTGTTCTGAGCAAAAAAGTTCAGCAAGGACTGTCGGTCGAAATAAGGCGCCAGAGTCTGCCGGTCATTGGCGGAAAAAATATTTTCTGCCTCCCGAGCCAGAGCCTGGGAACAGCTGCCTTCCTGGGGCCACAGCTGAGGCTCCCGCCCTTCAACCCAATACCCTTTGACGGTGTTCAGGGAAAGATTGGCCTGCATACCTATAATCAGATTTGGTATCTGGGCTTCGGGCAGAGGCCGGTTCAAAACAGATCTCGTTTCCTGCTCGGTGTAGCTCTGAGGCAGGTTTTCTGCGGTTCCCATAGCACGGAAGGGGAGGCCCGATTGATCAAAAACTACCTGGTAGGACAGAGCGGCCCATCCATAGCAGCCGGTTTCCTGATGGCGGATAATGAAGTTTCCGTGTCCGCAGGAGCGCCCCTCCAACAATCCGCTGGCAAACTCACGAAAATGAGAGGCAGAGCTTGGATGAATCCATCCGTCACGGATAAGCTCTTCGGGGAAACTGATTCCCGATGCCTTCGGATGCCGGGAAGAATCCTCGCCGTAGCTGAAGAGGGTGAATACCTGTGATTGGATATCCACCTCCCAGAGCTTCTGAGTGGTCTGCTTCAGGGCGGCTTGGTATCGCTGGTTTGCTGTCCGAAGCTTATTTTCCTTTTCTTTAAACCGAGAAACGTCAGTGGTGGTGACTAACATCACAGGGTATGGACTGCTGTAGTCAATTTGCACGGCCCGGATCCGCCACCAAAACCAACCGCCGTTCTGAGAAAGCCCCCGGTGAATATACTCTGCGGCCCGGTTCTCCTGAAGAGCTGAGCGCAGCTCCGACTCCAACTCCGCCCGGTCATCGGGGTGGACGAAATCTGAAATGGGTCTGGGCAGAGTAAAGGAATGGGCATCGGCGCCCAGAATTCGGTAAAAGCTGGGGCTCAGATAGATGACCCTCGGACTTTCCCCCATTTCCAGGAGGGCGACCCCGCTCTCCATGGATTCCAAAAGGCGGTTTAAAGGGATGGTGCTCACCGGCGTAAAGCTGTTGTCGGCAGCGGAGCCCTCTAAGCTATTTTCGCTGTGATTAATGCAGAAACCGTGCTTGCCGTTTTTCTTAGCCTTATACAGGGCCAGGTCAGCCGATTGGTAGAGGCCCGCAAACCGCTGGCTGCCGCCCCGGGAAATGTGGACGCCGACGCTGGCCGTCACCACAATCCCCCGGTTGTCCCCCAGTACCAGCTGCAGACGCTGGCAGATGGCCTGGGCTTTTTGGCGGATCAGCTGTTCCGTGAGCCGACCGGAGAGAAAGACGGCAAATTCATCGCCCCCCAGTCTGCCCACAATGTCGCTGGCCCTAAACAGACTGGATAGAATCTGAGCCGACTGGCGGATGGCCTGGTCTCCGGCCGGATGCCCCAGGATGTCGTTAACCTGCTTGAAATTGTCCAGATCCACAATGAACAGGGCGCACAGCTCATCGGGAGCCATGTCTGCCAGACGCTGCTCCACGTAAGATTCCACTGTGGCGCGATTCAGCAGCCCGGACAGGGAATCCTTGCGGATTTTCTCCTCCAGCTGATCTAACTGACTTCTAAGGTCTGGAGGGATAGCCCCGAAATCCTTTTCGTCGTTTACTCCGTACATAATTGTACCCCTCGTTTTGCATAGTTTTTCGCAAAAGTCGGCACGCCCTGAGGGCGTACCGTTCCATTGGATAAGCATGGACTTATTATATCAATTATAGCAGGAAAACAGGGGAATGTTAAGGGGATTTTAAAGGCTCTGATCCCCTCTGCGATATCTGTAAAATAGAATTATTGCCGCCAGGGCGGTTAGCATATTGGAGATGGATTGGGCCCAGAGAACGCCGAGGTATCCCAGCAGCCAGGCGGAAAGGGGCAAAACCAGGAGAAAGACAAAGCCCTGCCGGCTGCCGGACAGGAGCAGCGTGCTCTTCACCCGGCCAACGGCCTGGAAAAACACGGTGATATAGAGGGCGATGGCCACAAAAACCATGCTGAAAACTTGCAGACGCAGCATGAGCGTTCCGGCCTGTATAATAGAAGGATCTGCCATGAAACAGCTCAGAAGGAACGGCGCTCCCAAAAAGACCAGAAGAGATAAAATGGCGGTGACGCTCAACAGGAAGGAAAAGGAAAAACCAATTAAGCGCTTGAGCTTTTGGCTCTGCTTACCGCCGAAGAAATACCCTATGAGCGGCAGCCCGCCAAAGGAAAAGCCGGTAATAACGAGCAGGACAATCAGATTAATTTTTTGGGCAATACCCATGGCAGCAATGGAGAGATTGCCGTAGGGGAGGAGAAATTGGTTGGTCAAAACCTGGGCTACGCTCTGCGTTACGTTGCTGAGAGCGGCAGAGGCGCCGATTCCTGTTATCTCTCGAATCAGGGGGAAAGAAATCCTGGCATTTTGGAGATTCAGAGACAGAAGGCGGCTTTTCTTTAGGATAACGGCGGCGTAAAAGAGGTCAGAGAAAAGATAGCCGATGACCGTTGCGGCGGCGGCTCCGGCAGAGCCCCAACGAAAATGAAAAATAAAAATAGGATCCAGGAGCATATTGATCACACTTCCGCCGATGGTGCCTGCCATAGAGCAGACGGCCATGCCCTCTGATCGGAGTAAATTCATTGGTACAAAGGAAAATACGGCCAGCGGCGCCCCCAGGGCCATGACGCTGTAATAATCGGAGGCGTAAGAAAAGACTGTGCTGTCCGCACCTAAAAATTTCAGTGCGGGAGTGCGAAAGCTCAGCAGAAAAAATCCCAGGAGGAATCCTGAAAACAGTGCGGCATAAAAGCAAAAGGAGCTGGCCTTTTTTGCGGCGGACAGATTTTTTTGCCCCAGCAGTCGGGAGATCACGGAATTGCCGCCCTGGCCGAAGATGTTGCCCAGAGCCATCAAAAGCGTGAAGACAGGAGTGCACAGGGATACTCCTGTCACCAGCTCTGTATTTTGCGTCTGAGCAATGAAAAAGGTGTCGGTGATATTATAGATGATGGAAACCAAGCTGCCCAGCACAACGGGAAAGGACAGCTTTAAATAAGTTTTGGGAATAGAATCTTTTTCAAAAACAGAAACATTCATGGCCTTACCTGCCTTTTATTCTGCCGCCAGCAGATGAAGGGCGCTGTCGGCCTCTGAAATTTCCCGGATAACGCGGCAGGGGACGCCCCCGGCCAAAACATTTGGGGGAACGTCGTGGGTGACTACGCTGCCCGCGGCGATGACCGAATTATCTCCGATGGTTACGCCGGGGCACACGGTAACTCCGGCAGCCAGCCAGACATTGTTTCCGATGACTACGGGCTTGGCGTAGCAGGGAGCCCAGGGCTCCTGGCCCCCTGCGGTGATGCCCATCCTCTCTCTGGGTGAGAGAGGGTGGGAGGGGGTTACAATGGAAACGTTTGGGCCAGCCATAAAATGATCGCCGATGGTTACCCGGGCGTCATCCTGAACGACAAAATTGTAGTTGGCAAAAAAATGATTGCCGATGGAGGTGTGACGGCCGTAGTTGAAAAAGATAGGTCCCTGTATGCGGACGCCCGCTCCCATGGAACCTAATAATTGTTTTAAAATTTCCGGCCGTCGGGGATCCTCCTCATAAGACAGATTGTACTCTGTGCACAGATTGTGGGCCGACAGCTTGATTTTGACTAAATCCGGGTGCCCCGGCCAAAACAAATTTCCTCTTAAAGCTTTCTCTTCTTCTTTCATGGCTAATCCTTCCACTCCACAAATGAATGGTAAATCATATCAATCAGCTGCATTACCTGGATGCTTTGCTCCATGGTTACTTCCCGGCTGTCCTTGTTCAGAAGGCAGTTGACAAAGGCCAGACACTCGTCGGCATCCAGGGGAAGGGTTGCCTCGTCCGGGGTCAGGGTGAACATGGTTCCCCCCAGCTGGGTATAGAGCTGAAGCTGACCGTTCTGGATTTTAAATCCTGCCTTGGTGCCGCAGGCCTCCAGGTACTGGATCTCCTCCTGAATGTTGGAGGCCCAGCTAAAACAAAAGAGCAGCGTTTGTCCCGTCTCCATGATGATGGAGCCGTTGGCCATGTCCTCCACATTCACTGTCCCCGAGGAGCTCTGATAGCCCCTTCGGATGCGCCCGCCTTTTTGGAGAAAATTGCTGCTGAGGGATCCGCTGGCCCGGCAGGGCTTGGGCCAGCCCATAACGTAGAGGGCCAGATCCAGGTAGTGGACGCCCAAATCAATGAGAGCTCCGCCGCCGGAGAGGGCTTTGTCTGTGAACCAGCGCCCTACTCCGGGAATACCGCTGTTTCTCTCCCAGCCGCAGCGGACGTGGTAAATATGTCCGAAGAAATCCTCCTCCAGCAGCTTCTTTATCAGGAGGGTGCTGCCCAAATAGCGCTTATTCAGCCCCGCCTGCACAATCCGTCCGTACTGTTTTTCGGCGGCGGCGATTTCCAGGGCTTCCGCCTCTGTTAGGGCGATGGGTTTTTCCACATGAACATTAGCACCCTGTCTCAGGGCCTCGATGGTGATGGCCTTGTGGGTTGCGTTGGGTGTACAGACGCTGACCAGGTCAGGGCGCTCCTTCTTAAGCAGCTCCTGATAATCCGTATAAACCCGGGAGACTCCGAAATCATTGGCCAGCCGGGCGGCGGCCTCTGGGTTGCTGTCGCAGACGGCTGTGATCTCTACCTGGGGAATCCTTGAGTAGCCGCGCATATGCTTTTTGCGGGCAATGCCTCCGGCGCCGATGCAGGCGTATCTTATTTTTTCTTCCATTTTTTCCTCCCTGAGAATCATACCAACAGATCTCTAAAATAACGGACACTGTATTTGACGCCGGGCTCCCACAGATCCCCTTTCCACACGTCGGAATGAGGCTCTATGCTCAGATTTCCGTCATAGCCCTTGGCTCGCAGGATATTCAGCACAGATTTCCAGTCAGTTTCATCCAGGCCCGCGGGAGGATCATCCACCCGTACCCCGTTTACCTGCAGGGATCCCTTTAGATGTACATGATTCACCCGGTCCCCCCAGTCCACCAGTTCCTGGAGATAATCACTCCCGGCATAAATACTGTGAGAGGGGTCAAACTTGATGCCAAGCTTCGGCAGATGCTCCAGAACCAGACTCCAAGCCTCCTGGTTATTGACGAAATTTCCCTTTCGGCAGTTATAGACGGAGACCTTTACGGTCGGAGGAGCTGCCTGAAGGAGAGTGTCAAAAAAAGAAATCGCATGTTCATAATTAGAAAATTTGCTGACAGAGCTGGCATAATTGCAGCCGCAGATATAATTGGGGCAGTGAAGCTCCGCTGCGATATTCATTAGACGCTTGGCCAACTGGATCTCTTCCGGATCTATGGTTCCATCCGGAAGTTGAATGACGGTTTTCCATCTTCCGATGGATCCTACAGCCACCTGATATTTTTGTATCCACAGAGGAAGCTCTTCCCTGTATTTTTCAAGGAGTTCTCCGTGGTCGGGGCCGTTGATACAGAATTCCACGAAATCCAGCCCCAAATCCCGGGCTGCCTGAAAGCTCTCTTCTGCCACGGGAGCGATAATGCCAAGTTTCATAGCCGTTCCTCCTTCTGCTGTTGTTCGTGCAGGTTATCTCAGATAACGAAAGACTCCATATATTTTTTGGATAGCCGGAGGGAATCCAAAACCTTCTCCGGGGATTCCTCGAAGGCCCGGTCCTCCACCTCGATACAGGC
>DVHU01000046.1 GCA_018711815.1 Candidatus Egerieimonas intestinavium | reverse complement strand
AGTGTGCTGGCCTATTTCTCGAATTTAACTATATCATTGGGATTGCAGTCCAATATATTGCAAAGACGTTCCAGTGTGTACATGGTAATACTCTTGTTATGTTTCAGGTTATTGATGGTTCTGGGATTGATATTATACTTCTCAATCAGTGCGTAGGTTGTGATATTCTTCTCTTTCATGGTTTTCCATAGCGGACTATAACTAATCAAATAACAACCCCCTTCTGTTCGTGATACATCCATTATCATTTCAATTTGCAGCCCTGAACATACTGAAAAATGTAACTATTTTTGCGCAGAAAGGAGCAGGCATATGAAGGATAGGAACGAGATGACAGAGGCAGAGGAGATGGAATGGATCAAGGACTTTAAGAGAGAAGTGCTGAAGTTCTGCGGTCACCTGGAGACCAGCGGAGATCCGGCCTGGGAGGAAGAATGGATGAAGCAGGCGGAAGAGGATAAGGAGGAGCTCTGGGAAAAGATTTCCAGCAAAATCAGAGAATGAATTGCATTTCCCCGGGGGATTTGTTATAATCTCATATAATATGCCTTCGGTTGATAAAAGTATGGACAGCGCTGCAGCTGCTCTAAACCGCAGGTATCACAGAAATACAAATCCAAGAGGCATATCCCCCGGATTCCCAGAGAAAAAACGAGAGATAAATAGAAACCTGGAATCATTTTTCAGTGAAAGAGAGAGAGAGGAATAGAGTTGATGAGAGAAAAGTATGAATCCCTGTCTGCCAGTGTACTGCATGAGTTGGCTAAGGCCCGGGGATTGAAAGGCACTTCCTCCATGAAAAAGAGTGAGCTGATCACCAGAATGTTGGAGGAGGATGAACGGGAAAGCGCCATGAAAGAGATGCGAGAGAAGGCGGAGGCCCGGGCAGAGGAGCGATCCCATGACCGGGAGAGAGGACAGGATAAGGAGCGATCCCACGACCGGGAGAGGGGACAGGATAAGGAGCGATCCCACGACCGGGAGAAGGCTCATGACAAAGAGCGTTCCCACGACAAGGCGGAGGAGCGTCAGGAGAATGAGGAGAAGAAGCTGGATTATACGCAGCTGGACAGCGGTCAGTCTGCCCAGGGAATTCTGGAGGTTCTCCAGGACGGATACGGATTTATCCGGAGCAACGGTTACCTGCCAGGGGAGAATGATGTCTACGTTTCTCCCTCGCAAATTCGCCGCTTTAATTTAAAGACCGGGGATATTCTCAAGGGAAATACCCGGGTGAAGTCCCAGAATGAGAAATTCGGAGCCCTTCTGTATGTGACCTCCATCAATGGGATGACTCCCGGGGAGAGCGCCAGGAGGATGAACTTCGAGGATATGACCCCGATCTTCCCCAATGAGCGGCTGCGGCTGGAGCGTCAAAACAGTTCCCTGGCCATGCGGATTGTGGATTTGGTGAGCCCCATCGGCAAGGGACAAAGAGGAATGATTGCCTCCCCGCCAAAGGCTGGAAAGACTACGCTTCTGAAGGATGTGGCCAAGTCCATCCTGCAGAATAACCCGGAGACATATCTGATTATCCTGCTGATTGACGAGCGGCCGGAGGAGGTTACGGATATCCGGGAGGCTATCCAGGGAAACAACGTGGAGATCGTGGCCTCCACCTTCGACGAGCTGCCTGACCGGCATAAGCGGGTCAGCGAGATGGTGGTGGAGCGGGCCAAGAGACTGGTGGAGCACAAGAAGGACGTGGTGATCCTTCTGGATTCCATCACCCGGCTGGCCCGGGCCTACAACCTGGTGATCCCCCCCAGCGGGAGGACCCTCTCGGGAGGGCTTGATCCGGCAGCCCTTCACATGCCTAAGCGTTTCTTCGGCGCAGCCAGGAACATGCGGGAGGGCGGCAGCCTGACGATTCTGGCCACAGCCCTGGTGGAGACCGGCAGCAAGATGGACGACGTGGTCTATGAGGAGTTCAAGGGAACCGGAAATATGGAGCTGATCCTGGATCGGAAGCTGCAGGAGAAGCGTGTGTTCCCGGCCATTGACATCCAGCGCTCCAGCACCAGAAGAGAGGATCTTCTTCTGGATCAGGAGGAGCAGGAGGGCGTGGAGATTATGCGCCGGGCCTTAAACGGCATGAAGGCGGACGAGGCCGTGGAGAATATTTTAAACATGTTTTCCAGAACCCGGAACAACCGGGAGTTTATCGGCATGATCAAAAAACAGAAGATCTTTTAAAAGGGATAAGGGAGAATTATCGGTGACAGTGGAGCCGGAAGGCCCGGCTGATACGATTATCATAAAATTCCTGCCTCAAGTACTTGCATTTTCTGATGCTCTATGCTATAATCAATAAGCTGTTTAAATTAGAAAAAATAGTAAAATAGATAAAGATTACGATTGAAGAGGTGAAAAAAATGAGAGAAGGAATCCATCCGGATTATCATCAGGCAACTGTTACCTGCAACTGTGGAAATACGTTTACCACCGGTTCTACCAAGAAGGAGATTCACGTGGAGATCTGCTCCAAATGCCATCCGTTCTACACCGGACAGCAGAAGGCAGCAGCAGCTCGCGGACGTATCGATAAATTCAACAAGAAGTACGGTATCAACGCGTAATTTATATGGTAACAAAGTGCGAGAGTGTCTGGGGATAACATACGGACACTCTCTTCTGCGTTTAAGGGGATAATTTATGAAATCATCGAATATCGGCGGACAGGCAGTGATGGAAGGGATTATGATGCGGCACAAGGATAAGTACTCCATCGCTGTGCGCAAGCCGGACGGCGAGATCGTCTGCAAGGTAGAAGATTACAAGAGCGTTCTGGGCAATTCTCCTATCTGGAAAAAGCCGATTCTTAGAGGGATTTCCAGCTTCCTGGACTCGCTGATCGTGGGAACCAAGTGCCTGATGTACTCCGCGGAGTTTTTTGAGGAGGAAGAGGAGCCCGAAAAGGAGAAAAAGTCCCGGCGGGAGAAAAAGCCCCGGGAACAGGAGATGACCGAGGAGCAAAAGGAAAAGCAGGCCCAGAAGCAGGAGAGGCAGGAAAAGTGGCTGATGTACGGCACGGTGGCCTTTTCCCTGGTACTGGCGGTGGCGCTCTTCATGGTGGGCCCTTATCTGCTGGCCAGCCTGGCCCGGAAGCTGGGAGCTTCCGAGGTGATTGTGACGCTTCTGGAGGCGGTGGTGAAGGTGGCGGTATTTCTGGCCTACATGCTTCTGATCTCCAAGATGGAGGATATCCAGAGAACCTTCATGTACCACGGGGCAGAGCACAAGTGCATCAACTGTGTGGAACACGGGATGCCGCTGACCGTGGAAAATGTTTTAAAAAGCTCCCGGCAGCATAAGCGCTGCGGAACCAGCTTCCTGCTGCTGGTGATGGTGGTGAGTATACTGGTTCACTTTGTGTTTGTCCTGGTGCCGGTGATGTGGCTGCGGGTGGTGGGACGGATCCTGATGATCCCCCTGGTGGCCGGTTTGGCCTATGAGTTTATCCGGCTGGCGGGAAACAGCGACAACCGGCTGGTGTGCCTGTTGAGCAAGCCGGGGCTGGCCCTGCAGAAGCTGACTACCCGGGAGCCGGACGGTTCCATGGCGGAGGTGGCCATCACGGCGGTGGAGGCGGTCTTTGACTGGCGGGCTTACTTAAAGGAAGAGTTTGGCCAAGAGATTTCCCCACAGGAGGAAAAGGCGGTATGAGTCTGCGGGAGCTTTTGCTCTGGGGGCAGAGGACTCTGGAGCAGGGAGGAATCCAGGACGCGCCCACGGACGCCTGGTACTGTTTAGAGTACATTTGCGGCATATCCCGCGCTTGTTATTATGCCCGGTCGGATGCTATAATAGAGGACAGTAAGGAAGAAAAATACCGGGAGCTGATTGAAAAAAGAGCCGCCCACATTCCCCTGCAGCAGCTTTTGGGGGAGGCGTGGTTTTGCGGCAGCTCCTTTTACGTCAATGAGCATGTGCTGATTCCCCGCCAGGACACGGAGGTACTGGTGGAGGAGGCGAAAAGGCGTGTGCAATCCGGGGATGCGGTGCTGGATTTGTGTACCGGCTCCGGCTGTGTGCTTCTGGCCCTGATGAAAGCATGCCCGGGTATCGCGGGGACGGGGACGGATATATCCCCGGAGGCATTGGCGGTGGCCCGAAAGAACGGGGAGCGTCTGGGGCTGAAGGCCCGGTGGATCCAGAGCGACCTATTCGAGCAGGTGGAGGGAGTATTCCAGCTGATTACGGCTAATCCGCCCTACATTGCCAGCGGTGTGATTCCCACGCTGATGGAGGAGGTTCGGGATCATGAGCCCCTGGGGGCTCTGGACGGGGGGCCGGACGGCCTGGATTTTTATCGGAAGATTGTGGCTCAGGCGGGCGGCAGACTCACGGAAGGAGGCTGGCTCTGCCTGGAGATCGGTTATGACCAGGGAGGAGCCCTTCAGGAGCTCCTGGAGGCGGCCGGTTATGAGAATATAGAGATTATCAGGGATTTGGCCGGATTGGACCGCGTGGCGGTGGGGCAGAAATCCCGGGGAGGATACCATGTTTGACAGACTTGATGATTTGCTGGCGCGTTTTGAGGAAATATTAAATGAACTGGCGGAGCCGACGGTTACAGGCGACCAGGCACGGTTCCAGAAATTGATGAAGGAGCAGAGCGATCTGCAGCCGCTGGTGGACGCCTACCGGGCCTACAAGAAGGCCAAGGAGACCATCGACGACAGCCTGGCTATGCTGGAGGAGGAGTCCGACGAGGAGATGCGGGAGATGCTGAAGGAAGAGCTCTCCGATGCCAAGAAGCAGGTGGAGGAGCTGGAGCACCAGCTGAAGATCCTGCTGCTGCCCAAGGACCCCAACGACGACAAGAATATCATGGTGGAGATCCGGGCAGGCGCCGGCGGGGACGAGGCGGCTCTCTTTGCGGCGGAGCTCTACCGGATGTATGTGAATTACGCGGAGAGTATGCGCTGGAGGACAGAGCTGGTGAACGTCAACGAGAACGGTATCGGCGGCTTTAAGGAGTGCGTGTTCATGGTCACCGGTCAGGGGGCCTACTCCCGATTTAAGTATGAGTCCGGCGTGCACCGGGTGCAGCGGGTTCCGGCCACGGAATCCGGCGGACGGATCCACACCTCCACGGCCACCGTGGCCGTGATGCCTGAAGCGGAAGAGGTGGACGTGAAGATTGACATGAACGACTGCCGGATTGATGTGATGCGCGCCTCCGGAAACGGCGGCCAGTGCGTCAACACCACAGATTCTGCAGTGCGTCTGACCCACATGCCTACGGGAATCGTCATCTACAGCCAGACGGAGAAATCCCAGCTGCAGAACAAGGAGAAGGCCTTCCGGCTGCTGCGCTCCAAGCTTTACGATCTGGAGATGGCCAAGCAGCAGAGCGCCGAGGCCGAGGCCAGGAGAAGCCAGATCGGCACGGGGGACCGGTCTGAGAAGATCAGAACCTACAATTTCCCCCAGGGAAGAGTCACCGACCATCGGATCAAGCTGACGCTGCACCGCCTGGAGGCTGTGCTGGACGGCGATCTGGATGAGGTAATAAACAGCCTGATCGCTGCGGATCAGGCGGCAAAATTATCCAATATGCAGGAGAACTAAAGGAGAAAACAAATGAAAAAAACATCTCTGGTCATCATGGCCGCCGGACTGGGAAGCCGGTTTGGAAAGGGCATTAAGCAGCTGGAGCCGGTGGGGCCCAGCGGAGAGATCATCATGGATTATTCCATCTATGACGCCCTGGAGGCCGGATTTAACAAGGTGGTCTTTATCACCAGAAAGGACCTGGAGAAGGATTTCCGGGAAATCATCGGCAACAGGATCGAGAAGCTGACAGAGGTAGAGTACGTATTTCAGGAGCTTAGCGATCTTCCGGCAGGCTTTACCTGTCCGCCCGACCGGGTAAAGCCCTGGGGTACCGGTCAGGCCATTCTCTGCTGCAAGGGAAAGATACAGGAGCCCTTTGCGGTGATCAACGCCGACGATTATTACGGAAAAGACCCCTATGTGAAGCTTCATGATTATCTGACCGGGGAACATTCCCGGCCGGAGGGGAAGCTGGATATCTGCATGGCAGGATTCCTGCTGAAGAATACCCTCAGCGACAACGGGGGCGTGACCAGAGGTATCTGCAGAACAGATGATCAGGATTGTCTGCTGGGAATCCGGGAAACCTATAATATCTGCAAGACAGCCCAAGGGGCCGCCGCCGTCAATGACGGAGTGAGCCAGCCTCTGGATCTGAACAGCCGGGTGTCCATGAATATGTGGGGCCTGGAGCCGGAATTCCTGGAGGTGCTGGAGGAGGGCTTCGCGGAGTTCTTAAGAGGCGTAGAGCCCGGGGATATCAAGAAGGAGTATCTGCTTCCCACAGTGATCGACCAGCTGATCCAGCAGGGAAGGGCCAAGGTGAATGTCCTGGAGACCAGCTCCAGCTGGTTCGGCGTCACCTACCAGGAGGATAAGCAGGCAGTGGTGGAGGCCTTCCGGGATCTGATCGCCCGGGGCGTCTACAAGGAAAAATTATTTGGCTGAAACCAGATAGGCAAAAAGGCATAAAAAAGGAGTGTAAGACTATGGGCAAGTATTTTGGAACAGACGGTTTTCGCGGTGAGGCAAATGTAGATCTGACAGTGGAGCACGCATTTAAGGTGGGCCGCTATCTGGGCTGGTACTACGGCCAGGATCACAAGGCTCAGATCGCCATCGGCAAGGACACCAGAAGAAGCAGCTACATGTTTGAGTATGCGCTGGCAGCGGGGCTGACCGCCTCCGGAGCCGACGCTTACCTGCTGCACGTGACCACCACCCCCAGCGTTTCCTACGTGGTGCGCACGGAGGACTTTGACTGCGGAATCATGATTTCCGCCAGCCATAATCCCTTCTATGACAACGGCATCAAGATTATCAACGGAAACGGTCAGAAGATCGAGGCAGCGGTGGAGGAGAAGATTGAAGCCTACATCGACGGAGAGATGGGGGAGCTTCCCCTGGCTACGGGAGAGAAGATCGGACGCACCGTTGATTTCTCTGCCGGAAGAAACCGCTACCTGGGATACCTGATTTCCCTGCCCACCCGCTCCTTCAAAAGCATGCGGGTAGGTCTGGACTGCTCCAACGGAAGCGCCTCAGCCATCGCCAAGAGCGTGTTTGACGCCCTGGGAGCTAAGACCTATGTAATTCACAATAATCCCGACGGCACCAACATCAACAAGGAGTGCGGCTCCACCCATATCAAGGAGCTGCAGAAATTTGTGCGGGAAAATCATCTGGACGTGGGCTTTGCCTACGACGGAGACGCGGACCGCTGTATCGCTGTGGACGAGAAGGGAAATGAGATAAACGGCGACCTGATCATGTACGTGTGCGGGAAATACATGAAGGAGCAGGGCAAGCTGGACAATGATACCATTGTCACCACCGTTATGTCCAACCTGGGACTTTATAAGGCCTGCGACCGGGAGGGCATCAAGTATGAGAAAACTGCCGTGGGCGACAAGTATGTGGCGGAGAACATGATGGCCAACGGCCACCGCATCGGCGGAGAGCAGTCCGGCCACATTATCTTCAGCAAATATGCCACCACCGGAGACGGCATCCTCACCTCTCTGATGGTGATGGAAGTTCTGATGGAGAAGAAGCAGCCCCTGTCTGTGCTGGCCTCTGAGGTTGTGATTTATCCCCAGGTGCTGAAAAATGTTCGTGTGGCCAACAAGAAGGAGGCCCGGGAGAATCCCGCGGTGATCGCCGCAGTCAAAGAGGTGGAGGAGACCCTGGGCGACGACGGCCGTATCCTGGTGCGTGAGAGCGGCACGGAGCCGGTGATCCGAGTGATGGTGGAGGCCGCCACCCAGGCCCTCTGCGAGGAGCAGGTAAATAAGGTTCTGGATGTGATGAAGGCCCAGGGACTGGTTATCGGCTGAGAAAAGGAAGAGGCAGATGAGAAAGCGCGGTTTATGTCTGGCCTGCCTGCTGCTGGTCTTAGGCGGCTGCGGCTTTGGCGAAATTAAGTCCACCTACCAAAAAGGGTTGGAGGCTCTGGAGGCAGGGGAATATGAAACGGCGGTATCTTCCATGGATCAGGCTATCCAGGAGGAATACCGTCTGCCGGAGGCTTACCGGGCTAAGGGGATCGCCAGCATAGCGCTGGGCGATTACCCGGCAGCCATCGCCGCCCTGCAGAGAAGCCTGAACGCCCTGGATATGTCCAATGAATCCTTTGAGCGGGATACCCTGTACTATCTGGCGGAGGCCAGAAATGCCTACGGGGAGCCGGCCAAGGCTTTGGAGGTCTACGGGGAAATCTTATCCCGCCGGGAGGAGTGGCAGGCCTACTATCTCCGGGGGGAGACGTACTTTAAGCTTGGCCGGTACCAGGAGGCCGCCGCGGATTTCACCAGCGCGGTGGCTAACAGCGAGGATTATGAGCTGTATTTCCAGATCTATCAGCTGTACGCCGGAACCAGCCGGGAGAATGACGGCACCGTGTATCTGGAGAAGGCCCTGGAGATTCCCAATTCCACGGCGGAAGGATATTACAACCGGGGGCGGGCCTATTATTACATGAAGGAGTACGAGAAAGCGGAGCAGGAGCTTAAGGAGGCCATGAATCAGGAGAGCCCGGAGGCTATGCTGCTGCTGGGAAAGGTTTACCTGGTGAAGAAGGATACAGATTCTGCCCGAGCTATGTACCAGCAGGCGCTCCAGAGAGAGGATCAGAAGGCCCAGGCTTACAACGGACTGGCTCTCTGCGATATGGCCGAAGAGAATTATGACGCGGCTCTTGACAATATCCAAAAGGGCCTGGCCCAGGAGGGAGCGGACAGACAGCCCCTGCTGTTTAACGAGATTGTAGCTTATGAGCACAAGCTGGATTTTGCCATGGCCAAGGAAAAGATGGAAGATTATCTGGCCCTGTATCCCGACGATGAGGCGGCCCAAAGGGAAGCCCAGTTTTTGGAGAGCCGTTAAAGGAGAGCAATGACTGAATTTTATGAGTTCCAGGAAACGGAAGAGCGGGTGATTCTGGTGGGGGTTCAGACCCAGGAGGGGGAGGACACCCAGGAATCCCTGGAGGAGCTGGGAGAGCTGGCGGTTACCGCGGGCGCAACCCCGGTGGCGTCAGTGGTACAGAACCGGGAGAGCATCCACCCGGGAACCTATATTGGAAAAGGAAAGATTGAGGAGATCCGGGAGCTTCTTTTGGCTCTGGACGCCAACGGAATTATCTGTGACGACGAGCTGTCCCCGGCCCAGATGAACAATCTGGAGCAGGAGCTGCAGTGCAAGATTCTGGACCGGACCCTGGTGATTTTGGATATTTTTGCCGGCAGAGCCAGAACCCGGGAGGGAAAAATCCAGGTGGAACTGGCCCAGCTGCGCTACCGGGCCTCCCGGTTGGTGGGCCTGCGGGCTTCCCTCTCCCGTCTGGGGGGCGGAATCGGCACCAGGGGACCCGGAGAGAAGAAGCTGGAGATGGACCGGCGGCTCATCCGGGAGCGGATCTCCCAGCTGAAGCGGGAGCTGGAGCAGGTGAAGCGCCATCGGGAGCTGATCCGGGGCAAGCGGCAGCGGGAGCAGACCATGGTGGCAGCCATTGTGGGCTACACCAACGCCGGCAAATCCACTTTGCTGAACCGGGTGACCGACGCCCAGGTGCTGTCCGAGGACAAGCTTTTTGCCACCCTGGACCCCACCACCAGGGCCATGCGGCTGCCCAGCGGCCAGGAGCTTTTACTGACAGACACGGTGGGATTTATCCGCAAGCTGCCCCATCATCTGATCGAGGCCTTTAAGAGCACCCTGGAGGAGGCCAAGTACGCCGACCTCCTGATTCACGTGGTGGACGCATCCAACCCTCAGATGGAGCACCAGATGCAGGTGGTCTATGATACCCTGCGCCAGCTGCAGGTGGGACAGAAGAAGATCATTACCCTCTTTAACAAGCAGGATCTGCTGCCGGAACCGGAGCAGCTCAGAGATTTCCAGGCGGATTACAGCCTGAATATTTCCGTGAAGACCGGGGAGGGGCTGGCTGATCTGGAGGAAGTGCTGGAGGAAATTTTGCTGGAGGGACAGCTTTTGCTGGAGCGGGTGTTTCCCTACGGGGAAGCCGGAAAGATTGCCCGGATCCGCAGGCTGGGCCAGCTCCTTTTGGAAGAGTACCGGCCCGAGGGAATCTTTGTCCGGGCCTATATTCCCAGGAGTCTTTTGGGGGAGCTGGACTAAGGAGAAGCTTCATAAATGTACAGAAATTTTACTTCCAGGATATAGCCCGCCTGGATTGCGGCACCAGCTAGCATTACGGCCGTCCGGTGCTGGAACTAAGTTACCCTCTCTTTACAAGAGCACACACGGTCGATAAAGAGTAAATTTTGCGACCTGCTGTGTTACTTTCAATCAGCGTACCACTCGGTACGCTTCATTCAAGTGCCTTGCAGGGCACAAAATTTATCTCTT